>NZ_JBSFTC010000094.1:0-36457 GCF_053590415.1 Nonomuraea sp. NPDC003201 | reverse complement strand
CGCTCAGCGACTGGCTCGTCCACACCAACCGCCGCCTCAACGGGTCCTGGATCCAGCGGTACGAGCACGGCGTCCCCGTCACCGGCCTGGAGCCCCCGGTCGCGCCTCGGGGGCGAACGGCGACGGCCGGCCGGGGCCGCCGGGCAGGTGGTTCCCGGTGGTCGGGAGATGGTTGCCCGTGGATGGCAGGTGGTTGCCCGTGGTCGGGAGCTGAGGGCTCCCCGTGTGCTGAGGGCTCCCCGTGTGCTGGGGGCTCCCCGGGGGCTGGGGTTCGCCGGTGGGCGGGTCGTCGAGGCGAGGGCGGGGCACCGTGGACATCGCCGGTCCCGGGCCGGGGTCCTGGCCCACCAGGTCGGTCACCGGCAGGCCCAGCTCGGCCTGCACCTCCTGCAGCCGCCGGGCGAGCTCCCGCGCCGACCCGTACCGCACCTCGGGCTGCTTGGACATCGCCCGCATGACCGTCTCGAGGACCGGCGGCGGCACGTCGGAGCGGTTGATCGGGGGCGGCTCGACGCTGAGCACCCGGTACATCAGCGGCGCGATCGACGGGTCCGTCGGGTTGTGGAAGGCGGGCTGGCCGGCCAGCAGGTGGTAGAGGGTCGAGCCGAGCGAGTAGATGTCGGTCGAGGCCGAGTGCGGCTGCCCGGTGAGCACCTCGGGCGCGGCGTGCAGCGGGGTGAACGCCTGCGACGTGGCCGAGATCTCCGAGGAGTCCACGACCCGGGCCACTCCGAAGTCGGCGATGGCGGGCTCGCCGTACCGGGAGATGAGGATGTTCTGCGGCTTGATGTCGCCGTGCAGGACCCCGGCCTCGTGTACGGCGGCCAGCGCCCCGGCCAGCTTCACCCCGGCCCGCAGCACGTCGGGCACCGGCAGCGGCCCCTCCTTGCGGACCCTGTCGCGCAGCGAGCCGTTCTCGAAGTAGTCCATCGCGATGTACGGCTTGCCGGAGCGGGTGACGCCGGTGTCGAAGACGGTGACGACGTTGGGGTGGCCGGTCAGGCGGCCGGTGAGCTGCAGCTCGCGCTGGAACCTGCGCATCGTGCGCTGGTCGACCCGGTCGACGGACAGCACCTTGAGCGCCACGACCCGGTCGAGGCGCTCCTGGTAGGCGCGGTACACGACGGCGAAGCCGCCCTGGCCCGCCTGATCGAGTACCCGGTAGCCGGGCGCGTCCTCGACTGGCAGCACGGCACTCCCCCCTGTTGCAGGCGAGTTTAGTGCGAATTTTGGGGGTTAGAGCGGATTCATGAGGTACGCGCCGAAGGCCGCGGACGCGACCGACACCAGCAGGAAGAGGAACACGTAGAACCCGCCGGGCAGGAACGTCAGCCTGGCCAGCTGGTCCGCGTCGGAGTCTCGCGCCTGCCGCCTGCGCCGCTTGCGCTGCAGCTCGATGATCGGCCTGATCCCGCCGAACAGCAGGATCCAGACCGCGACCAGGGCGACGACCTGCTGGACCTCGGCGGGCGCGTACATGATCAGGGCGAACACGGCGCCGCCGGTGGCGAGCAGGATGAGCGCGCCGTACAGGTTGCGGATCAGCAGCAGCATGCAGACCAGGAACAGCAGCACGCTCCAGATCAGCAGCGTGATGTGCCCCATCTCGGTCAGCCAGGCGGCGCCCAGCCCCAGCAGCGGAGGCGCCACATAGCCGGCGAGCGCGGTCAGCACCATGCCGGGCCCGGTGGGCCTGCCCCTGGTCAGCGTCACGCCGGAGGTGTCGGAGTGGAGGCGGATGCCTTCGAGTTTGCGCCGGGTGACCAGCGCCATCAGCGCGTGGCCGCCCTCGTGGGCGATCGTGATCAGGCCTCTGGTCACCTGCCAGGGCATGCGGAAGCCGACGAGCACGAACGCGGCGAGAGCCGAGACCCCCACGACCCAGGGGTCGGGGTCAGGCTGAACCTTGATCAGGTGGGCCCAGAGCTGTTCCATCGAGGAGAAACCCTATCCAGGTAGAGTCTCCTGCGTGGCCACAGAACAAGATTCTGACGCCCGGATTCCGGACTGGTGGCGCGGGCTCGGGTTGCCCGGCCTGATCGACCTGCACGTCCACTTCCTGCCGGAGCGGATGGAGCGGCGGGTTTGGCACCACTTCAGGCACGGCGGCCCGCTGATGGGGAACGGCTGGAAGATCGAGTACGAGTGGCCGGCGGAGGAGCGGGTCGCGCTGCTGCGGGCCATGGGCGTGCGCGTGTTCCCCGCTCTCGCCTATGCGCACAAGCCGGACATGGCGCTCGATCTCAACGCCTGGACGCTGGATTTCGCCCGCCGTACACCTGGATGCCTGCCTTCGGCGACCTTCTACCCCGAGCCTGGCGTCGTGGAGTACGTGCGCCGGGCGCTGGAGGACGGGGCCAGGATCTTCAAGGTGCACCTGCAGGTCGGCGGGTTCGACCCGCGGGCCGCCGAGCTGGACGAGGTCTGGGGGCTGCTGGCGGAGGCCGGGGTGCCGGTGGTGACGCACGCCAGTTCGGTGCCCGTGCCGGGCGGGCACATCGGCCCCGGGCCGATCGGCGAGGTGCTGCGCAGGCATCCGCGGCTGCGGGTGGTGATCGCGCATCTGGGGATGCCGGAGTACGACCCGTTCTTCGAGCTGGCCGCCCGCTACGAGCGGGTGGCGCTGGACACCACGATGGCGTTCACCGACTTCGCCGAGCTGGGCATGCCGTTCCCCGCGCGACTGCGGCCGGCATTGCTTGATCTGGGCATTTCAGGCAAGGTGGTGCTCGGTAGTGACTTCCCGACGATTCCATATCCTTACGCCCATCAGCTCGACGCGCTCGCCCGGCTCGACCTGGGCGATGCCTGGTTGCGGGCGGTGTGCTGGGGCAACGCAGCGGCCATGATCTGATAGAGGAGTGAACGATCGGCACGTCGCGCTCATCGGCGCTTTCTACGACGCTCTGGGGCGCGCGGACTTCGCGGCCATGGAGCGCTGCTACCACCCCGAGGTCAGCTTCGGCGATCCGATCTTCCAGGAGGTCGAGGGGCGTGACCGCGTGATGACGATGTGGCGGCTGCAGCTCGGCGTGCGCGACGGCCTCAGATCCACCTACGGCGACGTGACGGCCGACGACTTCACCGGCACCGCGCACTGGACGTCCCGCTACACCTTCTCCAGGACCGGGCGCCAGGTCGTCAACGAGATCGACGCGCTGTTCAGGTTCGAGGGCGACCTGATCGTCCGCCACCACGACGAATTCGACTTCAGGCGCTGGTCGAAGATGGCGCTGGGCAGGCCGCACGGGCTGCTGTTCGGCTGGACGCCGATGTGGCGCAAGACCATCAGAGACCGCGCCACGCAACGACTCGACGAGCTCTCTTAGGTCCAGGGAGGGCCATGGCCAGGGTGAAGGGGTTCAGGCGCAGCGGCGACGTCCACGAGGAAGCGCCCGAGCACTCGATGGACCCGCGTGCCACGGAGGAGCGGCCCTACCGGCCGACCGTCATCGACAACGCCATCTACCGCGACGGCAGGCGCGTCGACACCCCCGGCTCCCTGGGCGCCGCCTTCGAGTGCCTCAAGGAGATCCCGGGCAGCATGGCCTGGATCGGCCTCTACCGGCCGAAGGAGTGGGAGCTGGTCAAGCTCGGCGAGGAGTTCGAGCTGCACGAGCTGGCGCTGGAGGACGCGATCGTCGGCTCCCAGCGGCCCAAGGCCGACCGCTACGGCGACACGCTGTTCGTGGTGCTGCGGGCCGCGCGCTACCTGGACGACGTGGAGGAGGTCGCGTTCGGCGAGGTGCACGTCTTCGTCGGCCCCAACTTCGTGATCACCGTACGCCATGCCGAGGCCCCCGACCTCCAGGCCGTGCGCAAGCGCATGGAGTCCGAGCCCGAGCTGCTGCGGCAGGGCCCGCAGGCCGTCCTGTACGCCATCCTCGACGCCGTGGTCGACGGCTACGCCCCGGTGGTGGCCGGGCTGCAGAAGGACATCGAGGAGATCGAGGTCCAGGTCTTCGGCGGCGACCCGTCGGTGTCGCGGCGGGTCTACGAGCTGTCCGGCGAGGTGATCGAGTTCCAGCGGGCCACGGCGCCGCTGGTGGGCATGCTCCACGCGTTCATCGCGGGGGCCTCCAAGCACGGGATGAACGACGAGCTGCAGAGCTACCTGCGTGACGTGGCCGACCACGCGATCACGGTGTCGGAGCGGATCTCCGCGTTCCGGCAGATGCTGCAGGACATCCTGGTCGTCAACTCGACGCTGGTGACGCAGGCGCAGAACGCGGAGATGGCCCGGATGACGGAGGCGAGCATCCAGCAGGGCGAGGAGGTCAAGAAGATCTCCGCCTGGGCCGCCATCCTGTTCGCTCCGACGTTGGTCGGAACCATTTACGGGATGAATTTCGATTTCATGCCGGAAACGCACTGGGCATTCGGGTACCCATTCGCGATCGTGCTGATGGCGGCCGTCTGTCTGACCCTTTATCTCGTCTTCAAACGCCGCGACTGGCTCTGATCGTCACCACGTGGCCCCGATCACGATCCCGACCACGATCAGGGCCACCAGGGTGACGCGGATGGCGGCGGACACCTCGTGATCCTCAGGTGTCCAGCCCCACGTGCGCTTCCAGCCGCTCGAGCCGCTGGACGAGGGGCTGCAGCTCCTGGCGGACGGCGGCGGACAGCATCGCCTGGACGGCGGCGGGCCGGCCCTGATCGCCCTGGGCCTCGGCGTCCTGCTGCGTCTGCGCCCGCAGGTGGACGTACCCGGCCAGGGCCGCCACCACGGCGCGCCTGGTGAGCCTGGGCTCGGCGCCCAGCCCGCGCAGGACCTGGCCGGCGGTCCCGTCGGGCTCGGCGACGAGGCCGAGCAGGAGGTGCTCGCAGCCCACGTAGTTGTGGCCGAGTGAGGTCGCCTCCGTGACGGCGAACTCCAGCGCATTGGCCGCCGCCCCGCTGAAGTTGCGCGGCTCCGAACCGCCGGCCGCGCCGGGGGCGGGCTGGTGGCGGGCGAGGTCGCGTCCGACCTGCTCGGGGTCGATCTCCACGGCCCGCAGGACGTGCAGGGCCAGGTTGGTCCCCTCGCTCAGCATGGCGCCCAGCAGGTGCTCGGTGCCGACGGCCGCGGCCCCTTCCGCCCTGGCCTGGTCGGCGGCCAGTTTGAGGACGGTGCGCGTCCTGGGCGTCAGGTGCCTCAGCGCCCCGGTCGGCTCTTCGAGGTCGAGGTCGCTCAGGACGGTCTCCCTGATGGCGGTCACCCGGCGGACCGCCTGTTCCAGCGCGCGCTGGCACACCGCCGACACCGGCACCCCGGCCTGCTTGACCGCTTCCGCGAGTTCGTCCGGCAGGTAGACGTTGATCTTTGGCATACCCCTATAGTAACCCCCATGGGGTTACACTCGTCAAGTGTCGGGGAAATCGGTCAGCGCCTGTTCGGCCTCCCTCACCGCGGCCTTCAGCTGAGCCGCGAAGAACCCCACCCGGTCCGGGCCGAAGCGGGCCGAGGGGGCCGAGATCGACAGGGCGGCCAGGGCCGTTCCGTTCCCGTTGCGGAGGGTGGCGCCGATGGCGGAGACGCCGCGTTCCGTGCCGTCGATGTTGAGCGCGTAGCCGCGGGCCCTGGCGTCGTCGAGCTCGCGGGTCAGCGTCGCGCGCTCCTGGTCGGAAAGGTCGGGGTAGAGGTCGCGGAGCTGGTCGGGGGGCAGGGTGGCGAGCAGGACCTTGCCGCCGGAGGCCCGGCGGGCGGGCAGGATCGTGCCGCGGCGGTCGCCGACGTGCAGGATCTGCGACGACTCCACGCTGTCCAGGAAGCGCACCTCCGTACCGACCCGGAGCATGAGGTTCACGGTCTCCGCGGCCCGCGCGCACAGCGCCTCCATCGCGGGCCTGACCCGGGCGCGCAGCTCGCGAAGGACCGCCCCGCCCGCGCCGGCCTGCGTCGAGGTGAGGAACGGCCCCGGCAGGTACGTGTGCTGCTCGTCCTGCACGGCGAAGTCGCGGTAGACGAGCATGGCCAGCAGGCGGTGGGCGGTCGAGCGGGCGATGCCCAGCTCCCTGGCGACGTCGGCGACCTTGAGGCGGCCCTGGTCGCGCAGCATGTGCAGGAGCAGCAGCACGTTGTCGACGGAGCCCAGGGCGTAGGCGGGCCTGTTCTTCATAGCAGAATGCTAGTGCCGTATACAGAATCACCTCCTAGCGTGGGCTCCATGAACCCAGAGGAGAGGCTCTACGCCGACTTCGCGGCGGAAGACCTGGTTCCGTTGTGGACGCAGGTCGGCGACCTGATGCCGGAGCGCCCGAAGCCGAAGGCGCGCCCGCACGTGTGGGAGTGGAAGACGCTCTACCCGCTGGCCGAGCGGGCCGGCGAGCTGGTGCCCGTCGGGCGCGGCGGGGAGCGCCGGGCCATCGCGCTGGCCAACCCCGGCCTGGGCGGGATGCCGTACGCGACGCCGACCCTCTGGGCGGCCATCCAGTACCTGGGGCCGCGCGAGGTCGCCCCCGAGCACCGCCACACCCAGAACGCCTTCCGCTTCGTCGTCGAGGGCGAGGGTGTCTGGACCGTCGTGAACGGCGACCCGGTCGCCATGCGGCGCGGCGACTTCCTGCTGACTCCCGGCTGGCACTTCCACGGGCATCACAACACCACCGACGCGCCCATGGCCTGGATCGACGGGCTGGACATCCCGCTCGTGCACTACACCGACACCTCGTTCTTCGAGTTCGGCCCCGACCAGGTCACCGACGTGACGACGCCGAGCGTGTCGCGTTCGGAACGGCTGTGGGCGCACCCGGGGCTGCGTCCCGTCTCGGCGCTGCAAGCCACGCCCAGCTCGCCGATCGCCGCGTACCGCTGGGAGCACACCGACCGGGCGCTGGACGAGCAGCTGGCGCTGGAGGACGAGGGCCACCCCGGGACCGTCGAGCCCGGCCACGCCGCCGTCCGCTACACCAACCCCACCACCGGCGGCGACGTCATGCCGACGATCAGGGCCGAGTTCCACCGGCTGCGGGCGGGGACCGCGACGGCCGCGCGGAGAGAGGTGGGGTCGTCGGTGTACCAGGTGTTCGACGGTGAGGGGTTCGTGACCCTCGACGGCGCGGAGCGGCGGCTGTCGCGCGGCGACCTCGTCGTGGTGCCGTCGTGGTGCGCGTGGTCGTTCCGCGCCGAGACCCGTTTCGACCTGTTCCGTTTCGCTGACACGCCCGTTTTCGAGGGCCTGCGTCAATATCGAGAGGAGTTCGTGTGAGGCTCGCGACGCTGCGGCTGCCGCACCGTACGACCGCCGCCAGGATCGACGGCGACCTTGCCGTGGAGGTCGGCGCGCCCGACGTCGGGGCGCTGCTGGCCGATCCGCGCTGGCGGGAGGTGGCGGCCGCCGCCGACGGGCCCCGGCATCCCCTGTCCACGGCCGACCTCGCCCCCGTCGTCCCCCGGCCGGGGAAGATCGTCTGCGTGGGGCTCAACTACCGCAACCACATCCTGGAGATGGGGCGGGAGCTGCCGGAGCATCCGACGCTGTTCGCCAAGTTCGCCGAGGCGCTGGTGGGGCCGTACGACGACATCGCGCTGCCCGCCGTCTCCGAGGCCGTCGACTGGGAGGCCGAGCTGGCGGTGATCATCGGCACGGCGGCCCGGAACGTGTCGCCCGAGCAGGCGGCGGCCTCCATCGCCGGCTACTCCGTGATCAACGACGTGACCGCCCGCGACTACCAGTACCGCACGCTGCAGTGGCTCCAGGGCAAGACCTTCGAGTCGAGCACGCCGTTCGGCCCGCACCTCGTCACCCCGGACGAGCTGGAGGGCGTGACGATGACCATGCAGTGCGAGGTGGACGGCGAGGTGGTGCAGGAGACGGACACGTCCGACCTGGTGTTCGGCCCGGCCGAGCTGATCTCGTACGTGTCGCGGATCATCACGCTCCAGCCCGGGGACGTCATCGCCACCGGCACGCCCGGAGGCGTCGGCCACGCCCGCAAGCCTCCTCGCTACCTCGCCGACGGGAACAAGGTCGTGACCCGGATCGCGGGCCTCGGCGAGCTGGTCAACGTGGCACGCCGTGATGCCTGACCTGGGCTGGATGGACGCCGGCACCGCGTACTTCGAGGCGCAGGTACGCGGTGCCGACCTCGGACGGCCGAGCCGGCTGCCCGGATGGTCGGGACGGCACGTGGTGGCGCACGTCGCCGCGAACGCCCGCGCTCTCGGCAGGCTGGTGCATTGGGCGCGGACGGGTGAGGAGCGTCCGATGTACGCCTCGGCCGAGGCCCGTGACGCCGAGATCGAGGACCTGGCCGCCCGGCTGGACGCCGCCGCGCTGGAGAGCCTGGCCAGGGAGACGTCCGAGGAGTTGCGCGACGCCCTGGGCGAGCTGTCCGGGGACCGGTGGGACGCCCGCGTGCGGACCGCTCAGGGGCGGCTCGTGCCCGCGTCCGAGGTGGTGTGGCTGCGGACCCGCGAGGTTTGGGTGCACGGCGTGGACCTGGGCGGGCGGTTCGAGGATCTGCCGGGCGAGCTGGTGGACGCGCTGCTCACGGATGTGACGGCGCTGTGGGCACGGCGCGGCGACGAACCCGCGATGGTCCTACGCCCCACCGACCGCCCCACCGACCGCCCCACCGACCGCCCCACCGACCGCCCCACCGACCGCCTCGCCACCTGGCCGTCCGATGGGGAGGGCCTGCCGGAGGTGCGGGGGATGGCCGCCGAGCTGGCCGCCTGGGTCACCGGGCGCGGCCCCGCCCCCGACCCCGCCGCCCCCGACATCGCCCGCTGGCTCTGAAGGCTCGGGCTCTCAAGGCTCGGACTCTGAAGGCTCGGGCCCTGAAGGCTCGGGCCGGGCGCGAGCGTCGTCGGTGGAGAGGAGGGCTCGTGGTCGAGGTGGTCGAGGTGGTCGTCGTCGGAGGCGGCATCGGCGGGCTGGCGGCCGCCTTCGCGCAGGCGAGGGCCGGGCGGACGGTCCGGGTGCTGGAGCGGTCGGCCGAGTTCGGCGAGGTGGGCGCCGGGTTGCAGCTCGGCCCCAACGCCACCCGCGTGCTCCACCGCTGGGGCCTGCTGGACCAGGTGATCGAGAGGGGCGTGCTCCCCCGGCGGCTGGTCTTCAGGGACGCCCTGACCGGCGAGGAGCTCACCCACCTCGACCTGGGCGAGAGGTTCCGGCGCCGCTACGGCGGCCCCTACGTGGTGGCGCACCGCGGCGACCTGCACGCCGTCCTCCTGCGGGCCTGCACGGCCGCGGGCGTGGAGCTGTTGAACGGCCGGCACGTCGAGCGGGTGGACGCCGGACGCGCAAGGGCCCACTGCGCGGACGGCGAGGTGCACGAGGGTGACGTGGTGGTCGCGGCGGACGGCCTGCAGTCGGTCCTGCGGGCCCAGCTCGTCGCCGACCAACCCTACGATTCCGGATTTGTCGCTTATAGGGGCACCTGTCCGCTCCCGGAGGGCTTCGACGTCTCCGACGTGGTCGCGTACCTGGGCCCCGGCTGCCACTTCGTCCAGTACGCCCTGCGCGGCGGCGAGCTGCTCAACCAGGTGGCCGTCTTCCGCGGCCCCGGCGATCTGGAGGCGGCCTTCGACGGCTGCTGCGACGCGATCGGCAAGGGCCTGCCGTACCTGTGGCGCGAGCGCCACTGGCCCATGCTCGACCGCCCGCCCATCGGCACCTGGGTGCGGGGCAGGCTCGCCCTCCTGGGGGACGCAGCCCACCCCATGCTCCAGTACCTGGCCCAGGGCGCCTGCCAGGCCATCGAGGACGCCCACGAGCTGGCCGAGCAGTCGGCGGCCGGCGACTGGGACCGGGCGCTGGCCGCGTACCAGGAGATCCGCGTGCCGAGGACGGCGCGCGTGCAGACGACGGCGCGGCTGTGGGGCGACATCTGGCACGTGGACGGCGTGGCCCGGGTGCTGCGCAACGAGCTGTTCCGGACCAGGGACCCGGCCGCCCACGACTACGTCGACTGGCTGTACGGCGGTCCGCGTCCAGCGGACCGCGATAGATAGCGGGGTGTGCGTCTACGGGGGGTGAAGCGTGACGGGGCCGTCCGGGGTGTGGACGGTCAGCGCGTCGCCGGAGACCGACACGCGCGGATCGGCCGCGCCCGGCACGATCACGGTCAGCACACTCGGGGCGGCGGGGGACACCACGGTCGCCACCTCGGCGGTCCGCAGGTAACCGGTCGAGACCAGCCCGGGCCGCACCCCCAGCCCCACCCCCGGGAGCTGCAGCAGCGTCACCCGCCAGTCCCCGTCCCCGAGCACCACCCGGCCGTCGCCCCGGGAGACCACGTGCAGCGACGGGTCGAAGTGCCACAGGCTGCGCAGGGTCCCGACCTCGACGGAGTCGTGCACGGCCATCAGGTCGGGCCCGTGGTTGACGAGGACGCGCCGGGTCCTGGTCACCCCGTAGGCGTCGTCGGCCAGCTCGAAGGACTGGCGCGACGGCTCGACGGACGATCCGACGAGCCGTGTGGCCGTCTCCGGGCGGAAGGCCCCGGCCACGACGGGCACGTTGTGCGCCTCGGGCGAGCGCGTCCACTCCACGTACCCGGTGCGCTCGTAGGAGTGGAACCCGGCCTCGACGAGGATCCGGCGGCCCTGGGCGCTGTAGGTGACGCCAAGGTGGTCCTCGTGCCCGTGCAGCCGCCGCCCGGGCCCGAACCTGATCGAGTAGAACGCGGATCGCGGATCGTCCCAGGCGGTCCTGCCGAAGACGTACCCGCCGTCGAACACCCGCACCACCGGCCCCTCGTGCGGGAACCCGTCGGCGCGGGTGTCGGCCGGGCTGTCGCCGATCGGGGCGAGGCGGCCGTCGGGCTGGGTGGCGTGGGCGACGTACGCCTCCAGCGCGGCCCGCCGGGCGATGAGCCGCTGGGGCGGTGCGGCGCCGCTCTCGCCGATCGCCCGCAGCGCCGTGCCGAGTCGCCGGTGCACATACAGGCCGTAGCGGGGGGCCTGCTCCTGGAGCACCCCCTGGCTGTCGATGGCCAGCTCGGCGGAGGCGGTCATCCTGCGGATGGCCAGATCGCGCCAGCGTGCCCGGCCGAGCCGGCAGCCGACGACGAGGAGCCCGATGTCCTGGTCCAGGCCGTGGTTGTGGCCCGCGCGGTAGAGCGACGAGTCGGCCAGGATCTCCCCGTGCTCGGCGAGGCTGTTCCACAGTGCCCGGCTCCGCACGTGCTCGCTGAGGCACACGAGCGCGGGGGCGCGTAACGCGACCGCGTGCTCGGCCCACGCCCACGGGCTGACCCCGCGGCCGCCGTGCGGGTTCTCGCGGATCCAGTGCTCGGCCAGGGTGCTCGCGCGGTCGAGGTACGCGGGCTCGCCCGAGCGCTCGTACTCGGCGACCAGCCGGCCCATCCAGCGTAGCGCGTGCAGGTTCAGCGCCCAGGAGCGGTTGCCGTGCGGGTTCGCGGTCCAGTCGACGTCCGTGCCCAGCTCGACCGGCGGCAGGCCGACGAACGTGACCTGCCCGCGCATCACCTCCTCCACCTTGATCAAGGGAAACTGGTCGCTCAGGCAGATGGCTTTGCCCGAGATCGCACGCCAGAACACGTCGGGACTCCTGTTTCAGGGCGCGCGAAACCCACGCGCCGGCGTCGGAATGCTCTAGCGGGGACCCCGGTCGGTCCAGCCCGCCTCGATCACGCGCTCCGTGCCCGGGGACGGCCCGTCGTCGGTGCGGGAGAGCACCTGCGAGGTCGCCGGGTCGATGACGAGCGTCCGCTGGGTGCCGTCGGGCAGCGCGTACGAGAACGCCTCGCCGCGGTCGCGCTCGCCCAGGTAACGGACCTCGGGCAGGTCGGCGAGCACGCGGTAGGCGGCGGCGCGCACGGCGGGCGGGGACGGCTTGGTCCACAGCAGGCCGCTGAGCGCGTCGGCGAGCAGGCCCTTGGACGGCAGCATGCCCGCCACCCGCTCCCTGAGCGCGTCCGGGTCCGTGGGAAGGCTCTCGATCTGCTGGAACGTCAGGTCACGCCCCGCCATGCTGAACGCCGACCGTCCGTTGACCTGCGTGATCCGGCCCTGTTCCAGGGTCCACGCCCGGCCGTCCCTGGCCGCCCAGAGCCCGACCACCTGGGACCCGTCCCGGACCTTCTTGATGTGCCAGTACGTCCCGTCCGGAACGCGGCCGGACGCGGCGGTGCCGGCCGCCGCCAGCAGCACGGATCGTCCGGAGGGTGCCGGTTGCCAGATCACGAACGCCGCCGCCAGGGCCGTCGCCACGGCGGGGAGCACCAGCCACGACAGCCGCCTGCGCCTGCGTGCCGCCGTCACCCGCCGCCACACCCTGGCCTGAGCGTCCGGGTCGGGTCGCGGCCGGCCGTACAGGTCTTTGATGTGCTCCATCTCATCCACGGACGAACACCTCGATCTCGCCGAGCAGGGCGCGCAGCTTCTTCCTGGCCCGGTTCAGGCGGGACCCGACGGTGCCGTACGGGATGCCGAGCGCGGTGGCGATCTCGTCGTGGCTCAGCCCGGCGAGCGCGACGAGCAGCAGGACGTCGCGGTCGCGGCGGTCGAGCTCGGCCAGGGCGGCGGCCAGCTCGGGGCGCAGGCTCTGGGCGCTGACGCGGCGGGCGACCGAGTCCTCGTGCCCGGGGGACTCGGGGTCGGGGGCGCAGCGGCCGAGCGCGCGCAGGGTGCGGGCCTCCAGGCGGCGGTGCTTGCCGATGAGGTTCGTGGCGATGCCGTACAGCCAGGCGCGCACGTTCGCGCGGGCCGGGTCGTACTGCGCCCGCTTGCGGAACGCGGTGAGGAACGTCTCGGCCACGACGTCCTCGGCGTGGTCGGGGCCGAGCCGCTGGGCGACGTAAGTGTGGATCTCGCCGAAGTGGGCCCCGAACACCGCGGCGAAACCGTCGGCGTCGTCGAGAACGTTCGGCGGCGAGCTGCGCGTCCCCCCGTGGACGTGCGCGCGAGCCGCCCAGGCGGCCGGCGTCGCGATGGTCTCCCCCGTCATGCGCTGCCTTCCGGTGAATCAGTGGTCATCTCTTATCACCCGATGCACCGGTTTGCTTTCACGCTCTCATTCCAGAAATCGGCGGACGTCGGCGATCTCGGCGTCGAGCAGGCCGTCCGGCAGCTCGTCGAACGGCTCGACGCTCGCCCGCGCGCCCTTGCGCCCCCACACGCCCCTGATCACACCGCCCACCAGCACGACCGGCCGCAGGACGCCTCCCCCGGGGAACACCTTCCTGGCGTGCTCGGCGGCCAGGATCGGGTCGCGGCTGCGCCAGCCCATCAGGTACTCGTCGAAGGCGGGCGCGAGGCGGGCCACCGGCTCCTCCTCGGCGAAGGCGGGCGGCGGAGGGGCGGCGCTCAGGCGCCAGGCCGTGCGGGCCTCGCCGAGCGGCAGGCCCGACCAGGCGGCCAGGTCCTCGGGCTCGGCGGGCCGGTGGGCGCGGCGGTAGCGGGTGCCCAGCTCCTTGAGCGCGCGGTCCCGGTCGGGCTCGGGGGTGATGGGGGCGCCCAGCCAGTCGGCGGCGTGCACGTACGTGGGCTTGCCCGCGCGGAGCGGGCCCAGCACGGCCAGGCCGTGGTGGGCGGCCAGCCCCACCAGGTGCACGACGCCCTGGCCGGTGGCCCGGCCCGCCAGGCGCTCCTCAAGGTCGGCCTTGGTGAGCGGGCCCTGGCCTTCGAGGGCTCCGGCGATGAGCCCGAGCAGGTCGTCGCCGGTGACGCCTTCCTCGTGGAGGCGGCGCAGGGTGTTCGTGGCGCGGGCGGTGAGGGCGTGCAGCCAGGGCAGGTCGTCGGCGTGCGCGAAATGGAGGGTGCCGCGCGGGCCCCAGGTTCTGACGATCTCGCGGGAGGTCACCGCTGCCTCGACGTCCTGCCTGGTGAGGGTGGCGGAGCGGGCGCGGAAGGCGAGCAGGGCGGAGGGGACGTCCTGGGCCTGCATCGCCGCCAGATGCCTGACGATCTCACCGGCCGCCAGGCCCGGGGGGCGGTGCAGGAGCTGGGACTCCACGCTTCTCATGGTCACCGTCATCTCAGCAGGAGGCGATTGCGCAGGCGGGTGGTCAGGGGGGTTCTGGCGCGTACGGCTCTGCGGATGGCGTCGCTGCGCTGCCAGGCCGCGGTGGCGGCGTCCTCGGTGACGGCGTCCGGGGCGTACCGTACGAAGTTCGAAATTTCAGCCAATGGCTGGATGTGAGTGGAAATATCACCCGAGCCTGCCTGCCCGGCGACGACGTCCGCCGCCGTCAGAGCGTACCGGCCCCTCAGCCCCAGGTCGTCGCAGGTCTGCCGCCACGCGCCGAGCACCCGCTGCTCGGGCCCCTCGGCCCGGCGGCGCTTGCGCCTGCGCCACCACGGCAGGGCCACCACCACCCCGGCGTACGCCACCAGCAGCGCCCCGCCCGCCACCGACGCGATCAGCCAGATCGCCGGGCCGCTCGACGGCTCCTGGCCGTCCCCCGTGGCCTGCGGCTGGGAGGTCTTCGGCCGGTCGCTCCCGCCCTGGGTGAACTCGCCCTCCAGCTCCTCGCTCTCCTCGATGGCCGAGGACACGACGTCATGATCGTCCTTGGCGCCGCTGCGGCCCGGCGTGGGGTAGAACGGCCGCCAGCCGAGCCGGTCGAACTTGATCTCTGCCCACACCATCACATGGCCAGATTTAACGTGATAAATCCCGCCGGACGCCTGACCCGGCCTGAACCCCACCACCACCCGCGACGGCAGCCCGAGCGTCCTGGCCATGAGCGCGAACGTGGTCGCGAACTGCTCCGACGTCCCCCGGTGCGTGGTCTGCAGGAAGAACTCCAGCCCCTTGAGCGAGTGCCCCGGCGGCGCGGTGACGTCGTAACTGGCGTTGGTGCGCAGGTACTTCTGCAGCCGGTACGCCCGCGTGATCGGCGCGGTCGCGCCCTTGGTGGCCTCCTGGGCGAGCTTGCGGAACAGCCGCTGCTGCGGCCCGGCCGGGAACGCGGTCAGCCCCGGGTCGGCGGCGGGCGTGGCGTCGAGCAGCTCCTGTTTGGACGGCCGGGGCACTTTCGAGGTCACCTCGTAGCTGAACCCCTTGGCGGGCTTGGCACCGGCCAGCAGCGCGCCGCTCTCGGGGTCCACCACCAGCCCCCGCACGCCCTCGACCCGCTCCGGCCGCTCGGCGGCGGGCAGCCAGGTGCCCGGGAGCCCGTCGAACGTCACCTTCTGATGGACGACCTCCGCCTTGCCCGTCCAGTCCGCCTCGGGCACCCGGCCGCCGGTGGGCTGGAACCGGGCTCCGGAGGTCCATCGGACGCCGTCGTACCGGTCGAGCACGGCCAGCCGCCAGTTGAGCGGTTTGTCGGCCTTGACGGTGAACAGCTCCCTGTCGGGGATCTGCAGCCACGCCGAGACCCGGTCCAGCGGGCTGACGCTGTCGACGCGCCGCGGCGGAGGGAGGTCGGCGTCCTGCCGGGGGTTGTACGGCTGCGCGGCGATGGGCAGCAGCGGGCCCACGACCAGCGCCAGCGCGGCCAGCGCGGCGGCGGCCGGCAACCCGGCCAGGAGCCAGAGCGGGGAGCGGTCGTCGCGCAGCAGGGCCAGCGCGGCGATCAGCACGAACAGCGCGCCCGCCACGGGGACGTTCGAGCCCTCGCCGTCCACGCCCAGCACGAGCGCCGTGCCGTAGACGACCAGTGCCGGGACTGCGGCGGCGATCCTGGTGCGGGTGCGGGCCAGCGTCTCGGCGCCGATGACGGCGGCCGCCCAGACGAGGGTGTGGACGAGCACGAGGAGGTGCGGCTCGGGTTGGGCGGGGAGGAGGGTGGTGAGCAGGGCATGCCAGGAGTTCGCCACGTCGGCGAACACACCCGGGTTCGCGGCCTGGTAGAGGAGGACGGTGCCGGCGAACCAGAGGACGACGTCCAGGAGCAGGGCCAGCCAGAGGGGACGCCGGCCGAGGGTCGCGGCGACGACGGCGGGGGCGATGGCCGCGGGGATCACGGCGGTCAGCAGTTCGGTGCCGGGGAACACCCGATGGAACCCCCACCCGGCCGCCCCGGCGACGGCCGCCACCAGCGCCGCCCCCGCGATCCGCCGCCACAACGCCTCAGGGGCCACACCCCCGGACGGCACCCCACCGGCCGCACCCCCCGACGGCGCACTGCCCGTCCGGCCTCCGGCCGCCTCGCCAGGCGTGGCCGCGTCCGGCGCGCGCCCGTGCCGGCGGCCGCGCCTGGGGGCCTGGGTGGTCATCGGGATCCCCAGGCCAGCGGGAGCGCGTCCAGGGAGCCGATCGGCAGGACCGCCACCCCGGGGACCGCGACCGCCCCGGGGCCGACGTAGACGCAGATGACACGGTCGAAGCGGCGGCGCACCCCCGCGACCCGCCCCGCCTCCGCCGGGTCCGACGTGACCAGGACCAGGGAGCCGCCGCCCCTGGCCAGGCGCGTCGGCTCCGTGACGCCGCCCGTGCCCGTCGACACCAGGGCCAGGCGGTCCAGCACCGTCTCAGGGTCCTTGGCGTCCGGTACGGGCCCGTCGCCGGTGACGAGGCGTACCGGGAAGCCCGCCGTGGCGGCGGCGAGCGCGACCGAGGCGGCGGCGTCCACGGCCAGCTCCGTGAGGTCGCGGGTGTCCAGGACGACAGTGGTGGTGGGGAGGCTGGCGTCGATGAGCTGGCGGAGCATGAGCGTCCCGGTGCGGGCGCTCGACCGCCAGTGGACGTGCCGCAGGTCGTCGCCGACGACGTACTCGCGCAGGGTGTGGAAGGTGACCGTGCCGCTGGGGGCGTTGTCGCTGGTGGGGCCCTCCAGGTGGTGGGCCCGGCCGGACGGGGGGACGGGGAGGGCGACCGTGCGGGGCCGTACCAGGAGGGTGACGGGCGAGCCGTACGCTCTGACGCGGCGTGTGAGCCCGAACGGGTCGGCCCGGACGAGCAGCAGCGGCCCCACCGGGATCTCGCCGCGGACGTCCGTCGGCAGCGGGTACGACACCGTGCGGACGGCCCCCTTCGGCAGCCTGGGCAGGTCGACGGTGTGCTCCGCCGCGCCGATCCGGTCCTGGGCGCGCAGGCCGGACAGGCCCCGGCGGCCGAGGTTGGTCACGTTCAGGACGGCGACGGCGGCGTCCCCGCGCGGCACCTTCAGGGGCGTGACCTCGCGCCGCACCTCCAGCCTGGGCCTGGGGGCGGTCCACGCGAGCGCGGCGGCCAGCGCGAGCAGGCCGCCGGTGGCGAGCACGACGGGCTCGGGATACCCGAGCGCGAACCCCGCCGCGTACAGCGCGAGGGACCCGGCGAGGGTCCCCCAGCCCAGCGGGGTCAGCACCGCGGTGAGCCGCTGCCAGGGAGCCGGTGGCGGGGTGGGCACCTACGCCGCCTGCGGCACCGGCATCCCGGCGAGGATCTCGCCGAGCGCGGCCGCGGCGGTGACCTCGCGCAACTCGGCCTCGGGCGTGAGGATCAGCCGGTGCGCCAGCACGGGCGCGGCCAGCGCCTTCACGTCCTCCGGCACGACGTAGTGCCGGCCGGCCGCGGCGGCCTTGACCCTGGACGCGCGCAACAACGCCAGGCTGCCCCGGGGGCTGGCCCCGAGCCGCAGGTGAGGACTGGTACGGGTGGCCGAGCACAGCGCGACGATGTAGTCGTACACGGCATCGGCCACGTGGATCCGGGAGGCGAAGTCGATCATCCCGGCCACGTCCGACGACCGCGCCACCACCGGCAGCCGCTCGACCTGCGGCCCCGTCGGCATGCCCTTGAGCACCTCCACCTCGGAGACGTGGTCGGGGTAGCCGACGGAGATCTTCATCAGGAAGCGGTCGAGCTGGGCCTCGGGCAGCGGGTACGTGCCGTCCATGTCGACCGGGTTCTGCGTGGCCACCACCATGAACGGCCTGGGCACCGGATGCGGCTCGGCGTCCACCGTGACCCGGCGCTCCTCCATGACCTCCAGCAGCGCGGCCTGGGTCTTCGGCGAGGCGCGGTTGATCTCGTCGGCGAGCACGATGTTCGCGAAGACGGGCCCGTGGTGGAACTCGAACTTCTGGTGCGCCTGGTTGAAGATCGACACGCCGGTGATGTCGCTGGGCAGCAGGTCAGGCGTGAACTGGATGCGCCGCCACTCGGCGTCCACGCTGGCCGCGAGCGACCTGGCCAGCGTGGTCTTGCCGGTGCCGGGCACGTCCTCGACGAGCAGGTGCCCCTCCGAGAACAGGCTGATCAGCGCCAGCTCGATCGCCTCGTGCTTGCCCCGGATGATGCGTTCGATGTTGCCGGCGAGCAGCTGGAAGCGCTGCGCGAACTGCCCGGCCAGCTGCGCGCTCTGCTGCGGCTGCTGCTGGTAGGACTGCTCCAGCCCCTGCTGCTGGTACGGCTGCACGGTCTGCTCGAACTGGTCCTGATAGTTGTACTGGGTCAACTGAGCCCCCCCTCCTCAGTCGGTGCACTCGAAGAGCGGCCCCTCGGGGAAGCCGCCGTCCGGAGTCGCCACCAGAGTGTCGCTGAGCCACCCGTTCCCGTACTGCGTTTCAACTTTGTTCCAAATGTCACTGGTGCTGCCGTCTTGCGACTCGGTGACAGACTGGCCCTTGACCTGGCAGATCACGGTCACCGTGATGTACTGGTCCTTCGGGATCTTTCCGACGTTGTCGTCGCCGTTCTTGGCGGGGGTGGGCCGGATCAGGGTGTTGGTCTGAGCGTTGTTCTTGTTCTTGTACTGCTGCCTCGGGTAGGCCAGGTCCACCTCGGTCGTGGCCACGTCGGGGCTCTCCCCCGCCGCGTTCCTGGCCTTGAGCTTGAACGCGTGCTTCTGGTTGTTCTTCAGCCCGTCCACCGTGAACGACGTGCCCTTGATGCCGTTGTTGGTGGCCGCGCCGGTCAGCTCGTACGTGACGCCGTCGTCGGCGTTCGCGGGGGCGCTCCAGCTCAGCTCGGCGCCCCGGTTCTTGGCCTTGGCGGCGAAGCCGGTCGGCGAGCCGGGCGCCACGCAGGGCTTGGCCCCGGCGCTGGGCTGCGACTCGACCTCGCCGCCCGCCCAGTGCGCGACCACCACGAACGTGTACTCGTTCGCGCAGTCCCCGCCCGTGAACTCGAACTGGAACGGCCCGTTCGCGTCCACCGACTGCGGCACGGACCGGCCGGCGCCGGACGAGGTCTTCAGGGTGTACCGCTCGACCTTGCCGCCGGTGGCCGGGCTGAAGGTCACCGTCACCTTGCCCGGCCCGGACCTGGCGCTGACCGCGCCGGGCGCGGACGGCGCGCTGGGCGACGGGGTCGGCGTGGGCGACCTGGTGGGCTCGCGGCTCGGGGTCGGCGTGGGCTCGGCCTCGCGGGTCGGCTCGGCCTCACGGGTCTCCGTGGGGCGCGGCTCCGTCCTCGTGGGTACGGGGTCGGGCCGGGCGTCCGTCTTGGACGGGTCCGGGCGCGGCGTCTGCTTGGGCTTGGGCGTGCTGGTCGGTCCCGGTACGTCGGAGTCGTCCTTGTCGACGTCGTGCTTGCGGCCCTCGGGGTCGATGACGACCGCTTTGTCGCCGTTCTCGTCGTTGGCCCAGAGCAGGCCGTCCTTGACGAACACGTCCACCGGGCCCGGCGCCTGGGTCACCTGGAGCGTGGTCGGCCGGCCGCCGGCCGCGCTGTCCCAGACGATGAGGGAGCCCTTGCCCTGGTCGGGCACGTACACCTTGCTGCCGAGCACCTGCGGCACCCCGAGCTTGGCGGCGTCCTGCGACTCGAACTTGGTGCTCAGCACCGAGTTGGACGAGGTGTCGATCACGACGAGCAGCCCCGAGCCGCCGGGTGTGAGGATCGGGACCAGCGGGCCTTCCGTCGTGGCCGGGGTGAGCGCGCCGCCCTTGGCGGCCTGGGCCACGCCCTTGGGCAGGGTGATCTCGCCGACCCCGCCGTCCGCGCCGATGACCGTGGCGGTGGCGGCCCGGCTGTTGACCACGACGGGCAGGCCGCCGGCGATCGTGACCGCCAGCTCCTCGCCCGGCTCGCCGACCTTGAGCGGGCTCGCCGCGGCGCCGTTCGACACCGGTACGACCTGGCCCTTCGCGGTCACGGGGACCCACAGGCGGCCGCCGCCGTCGATGCGGGCCGCGCCGAGCGGGCCGGGGAGGGTGATCGGGGCGCCGACGGAGTTGAGCGTGGCCGGGTCGATCCGCTGGACCTTGCCGGAGGCCGGGTCCACCGCGTACCCGGTGTCGCCGGACACCGCGATCTGCAGGCCGGCCGCGCCGAGGTCGCGGGTCTGGGAGACCGTGAGCTGGCTGGGTTCGACGCGGCTGACGTAGCCGGTGGCGTCGTCGACGAGCAGCACGTTGCCGCCGTCCTGCACGACGCGCAACTGCCGGCCGGCCTTGTCGCCGAGGTAGCCGTCGACCTCGCCGGACAGGCCGTTGACGTGCACGATCTTGCCCTTGGCCCGGGTCCAGAGCCAGGCGCCGACATCGGCCAGCTTCGGGTTGGCGCTGGACACGCCCACGCCGAACCACGCCGCCGCGGCCACCAGGACCACGGCGACCACCCCGGCGATCACGGCCGTGCTTCGGTCACCTCGGAGCATGCGCAACTGCACGCGTAACTCACCCCGTATGTACGATTACAGAGCGTTTGCCCCCGTATTATCGGGCATCACACTAGCGCTCACCGGTCGCTTGTGCGTATGTACCGGCTGGTAGGGCTCGTGAGGTGGTTGTGGTGTGCCGAGACTGTCGGCGCGAAGCCGTACCTTAGTGCCCGTGTCCGAACAGCCCCTGACCCTCGACGCCGTCCTCACCGACGAGGCGGTCCTGTCGACCTACCGCCGGATGTTCGCCGCGCTGGCGCGCGACAGCGGCGCGGTCGTCGACGACCCCGCCCTGGTCGACATCGCCGAGACGCTGTTCTCGGCGTTCGCGGAGGCGGGCGAGGAGTGGATGACGCACGAGCAGATGCGCTTCGTGTGCCGGGCCTATCCGGGCGACCAGTTCGACAACCGGCTGCGGGTGCTCAAGGGGCTCGGGGCCATCCGCGAGGTGTTCCCCAAGCCCAACCAGCTGCGTTACCGGGCGTCGTTCACGAGCGTGGTCGGGCTGATGTTCATCCGGCGGATGATGTCCGACGGCGGGCAGTCGGAGATGCACCGGCTGCTGGCGCTCGAAGACCTCAACGTCGCCGACCCCCGCACGACGATGGAGGAGGCCAGGCAGAGCGCGGTCAACCTGGCGCGGGCGTTCCGGCTGTGGGCGCTGGAGCTGATCACGCTCACCACGGGCACCATCGAGGAGCTGCGCGAGCAGGCGCCCAAGCTGTGGGGCACCGAGGAGATCGCCCGGCGCGCGCAGGGGCTGCACGGCACCATCCTGACCCGATGGCCGGAGCTCGACCGGGTCTGCACCGACCTGCGGGCGGCCATCTACGCCTACAGCGACGCCTCCCGCCGCGCCGCCGGACGCCTGGCCGACTCGGCGGGCACCACCCGCAACCTGACGTTGCTGCCCACGGAGACGTGGCGCACGTTCTCGCAGACCGCGTCGCGGGAGCAGCTGGCGGCGGTGCTCGACGGGTTCGTGTTCGACGTGCCCGCGCCGTGGCACGATCCGGCCGCCATCGCCCGCGCCGTGGACGAGGCCCCGCGCCCCGCTCCCGCCCAGCCCACTCCCCCGCGCTCCAACCTCCCCGACCCCGGTCCCGGCGACTCGCTCGACGCCTCGCTCAGCGCGGCCATGGAGCGGCTGCGCGAGGTGGCGGAGTCGCTGCTCGGCGACGCCCCGCGGGTGGCGCTGGCCGACGTGCTGGGCTCCGACTGGCCCTCGGCGCGTCGCGTGCTGGCCGACCTGACGACCGTGGACCTGCGGCCTGAGCTGCCTTACCGGCTGAGGTGGTCCGACGGGATCTCGATCGACCCGGACCGCGAGCCGGCCTGGCTCTCCCAGGGCTACTTGGAGCGCACCTGATGCCCACCCCGCACCCCACCCATCCGGAGGCCGGGCGTACGGAAGCGGCCGCGCCGGATGCTCCTGCGCTCTCGGCGGGCGACACCCCGGCCGTACGGACCGAGCCCCGGCCCGAGCCTCGGCCCGCCGACCAACCGGCACCGCATACCCCGGAGATGCCGCACCCCTCGGAGGCGCCGCATACTCCGGAGGCGCCGCACGCTCTGGAGACACCGCATACTCCGGAGACGCCGCCCACCACGAAGGCGGGCACGGCCGACCAGGCGGGCACAGTCGGTCGGCGAGGTGGGGGCGAGCAGGCGGGCACGTCGGCACGCGGGCGCTCGACGGGCGCCGAGGACGACGGCGCCCGTGCGGGGGCTCGTCCGAAGGGCGTGGCGAAGACGCGGGCTCGGGCGGGTGCCATTGACGGGCCCGCCGCGCATGTGCGGGTGCGCTCGGATGGGCCGCTGTGGCTGGCGGCCGGAGAGCCCGCGCCGCCGGGCATGGTGCGGCTGACGCGGCCCGACTCCACCGGGCAGGCTCTGCCGGTGTGGCCCGACGGGGTGACGCCGTCGCTACTGGAGGAGTACCAGGTGTCGCCCGTTCCGGTGGAGCGGTCCGGCGAGACCAGGCGGGTGCTGGCGGCGGTGCTCAAGTGCTGCTGGACCGACCTGTCCGTGGACCCGTGGCCGGGCGAGCCCGCGCCCGTGGAGCTGGTGCTCGACACGTACCGGGCGCTGATCGGCCGCACCGACGACCTGATGCGCAACTGGGCGATCGGCGCGATGCGGCGCCTGCACGACTCGGCGTGGGTCGTCGTGGACGACGGCGTGGTCACCCTCGGCCCGCGCTGCGCGCTGTGGCCGGTCGAGTCGCACGCGCAGTTGCAGGAGCTGGTCCGCCGCCTGCCCGAGCCCGAACGTCCCGAGCTCACCGTGGTCGGCGACGCCGACATCGTGGCCGCCGCCCACCCGGCCGAACCCGTCCCCGACCCGGACGCGGGGCTCGGGGGGCGGGTCGAGGGCGGGTCCGCGGAGTTCGACGACCTGCTGGGGGCTTATGACGAGCGGCGGCGGGCGGAGCTGGTGGCGGCGTACATGGTGGTGGAGCACGCCGCCGAGCCGGTGCAGGAGGTCCGCTTCGCCGCCCTGCGCGACCCGGCGCTGCGCCATACGGTGAGCGAGATGCTGGCCAGGCGCGGCCGTACGCTGATCCAGCACCGCGACCGCTGGACCTCCGGCTACGACGACACCCGAGCCGCCATCCTCACGACATCCGCAACCGAGGCTCCGCACAAGGACACGCACGAGATCCCACGCAAAGCCGCGCATGAGGCCCCGCACGAGGGCCCGCACGAGGGCCCGCACGAGTCGTCACGCACGACCACGGCCGACGGCGGGCGCGAAGCCACGCAGGAGGTCCCGCCCGAGGCGACGCACGCGACCCCACGCGGGGCCCGGCGCGAGGGTGGCGATCCGGTGGCCGTGCGGGCGGTGGCTCCTGGCGTTCGGCCCGCTGCTCCGGCGGGCCCGCGGCTGGGGGTGAGCGAGCGGGCCGTGCTGACGCTCGTCCTGGTGCACTCCGTCGCCATCCCGAGGGCCGAAGGGCTGTTGCCCGAGGACTCGTGGTTGTCGCCGCACCCCACGCCGGTGGACGAGCTGCGCCGCCACACCCAGCTGCCGATCGGCGAACTGGAGGCGGCGCTGCGGGCGTTGCGGCACGCGGGGCTGATAGGGCAGGTCAAGGCCGGTGAGGAGGCGGGCGGTTACGTGCCGGGGCCGCAGTTCCACCGGCTCACCCCGGCGGCCCGGCGGCGGTTGCAGGAGGAGCTGATCCTGGCGGCCGGGCCCAACACGCCGCTGGCGGCCGCCGTACGAGCCCGAAGATCGGCGAAGTGACCACGACGGCACACAGATTCAGCGTCATGACTGATGGAAGGACTACGGGGGTAACAGGTGTCGCAGGTGGAGAACGTCGTCGGAGACCGGGTGCTGATCGCTGTGCAGGCGGTCAACATTTCGCGGCTCTCGACCCATCCGGTGCCCACCGTCCCCGGCACGCTCATCGTCGTGGCGGGCGCCGGACCTAAGGACTCCAACGGCGCGGGCAAGTCGTCGTTCATCGCCTCGATCACGGCGTTGCTCGGGGACGAGCAGTGGCGCTTCGCCTCGGGCGCCAAGGCGGTGTCGGAGCTGCTCTTCAACGCCGAGCTGGCCAGCGGCGCCGGATCCCGCCAGTGGGCGAGCGCCGACCACGGCTACATCGTGGGCGTCTTCGGCCCGCCCGGCATGGACGGCTTCGCCCCGTACGATGCGGCGGAGGCGGCGGGCGCTGGTGCGGAGGACGGTGACTCGTCGGACCGCGCCCGAGCCGGCACCACAACCCAGGGTGGCGCGACGCCAACCAGCGCGGCAGGCGACGGAGCGGCCACGGGTGGCGGCGGCAGCGGGGGCGGCGAGTTCGCGCTCGAGAGTCAGGTGGCCGGGGATGGGCTGAGCGGTGAGCTGTTCGAGGTGCCCGACACCTCGGGCGGGGCGCTCACCGTGTGGCTCAAGGTCAACCAGGAGGCGCCGCACCTGGAGATCCGGTGGCGGGAAGGGGTGCATCTGGCGGCCTCCCCGTCCGAGGCCGAGCGGGTGGCACGCGCCGACGAGATCTGGGCGACGCTGCCGAAGTCGGCCGGGCGGCGCGACGTGGTGGCACGCGACCTCACCAAGGTGCTCTACGGCGACAGGGTCAGGTGTGTGTCGTTCCTGTCCACCTCCGTACGCAGCAAGGTCGCCACGAACCTGCTCTCCCAGCCGCTCAACGAGATCTCGCCCGAACGCGTCTTCGAGGCCATCGCGGCCCTCACCGGCCTCGACGCCGAGCTGGAGCAGGAGCGGGAGGCCCGCCGCGACGAGCATGCCAAGCGGGTGCGCGCCGCGCAGGCGGCCGAACGGCTGGCGGAGTTCGAGACGGAGTCGAAGGCGCTGGTGACCACGTTCGACCGGCGTGATCAGGCGAGGATCCGGCTGGCGGACGCGCTGCGGTGCTGGCGCGGCAGGCAGGCGCGCAAGCTGGCCGACGCGGCGGGCAAGGACGAGGCGCTGGCCGCCGACCTGGAACGGCACCACGCGGCCGGAGAGGCGGCGGCCGAGGCGATCGCCATGGTCAAGGCGGAGATCGGCACGCTGCGGGAGGACACCCTCGACAGGCAGGTCTCGCAGGCCCGCAAGGAGCTGGCGGCGCAGCAGGCGCGGGCGGCCAAGCTGGACGCCGACCGTGCGGTGGCCGAGAACTCCGCCGACGAGCTGCGTGGTCTGATCCCGGCGTTGGAGGAGACGCGCAGGTTCGCGGACGGGCGTGACGTGCCCACGGCCGAGCGGGAGCTGCGGGAGGTCCGGCTGCGGCTGAACGAGGCGCTCAAGGCGCTCGGGGTGGCCGACCAGGAGGTGTCCTCGGCGCAGGCGGCGCTGGACGACGCCGAGGGCGGTCCGGCGGCGGCCCAGCTCAACGCGCTGGCGGCGGCGGGCATCGGCTCGACCGGCCTGCTGGACGCGCTCGACGTGGCCGAGCAGGCGCGCGACGCCGCCCACACACCCCCGGCACAGTCCGCCGGCGGAGGCCGGGCACTACGCGGGACGACCGGAACGACCTCGGCCGCCGCTGGGGCGACCGGGGCTGCTGCTGGGCCGGGTGATGCCGACGCGCTCGGCGCCGCCCTCAAGGCACGCTACGGGAAGGCGCCCGGCGACGGCGCGGTGAGTGGTACCGGTGGACAGTTGGCCGGGGTCGCGTTGGGGGATTTGCGGGGATGGCCGAACGAGCATGCGGTGATCGTGGATGCCGCGCAGCTCGACGCCGCCGCTGCCGCCCTGGCCGAGTTGCCCGGGTCCGTGCTGGTCAGCTCGGCCGGGGTGAGCGTCGTGGGGGCGTTCGACGGGGTGGCGACCGGGCGTGAGGCCCGGATCAAGGCCGCCGAGCTGCGGCTCAACCGGGCCAAGGACGTCCAGGAGACGGCGGCGCAGGCCGTACGCGACGGAGAAGAGGACGTCGCGGAGGCGCAGCGGCGGCTGGAAGGGGCCAGGGCCGGGGTGCGCCTGGCCGAGCTGGAGGCGAAGCTGGGCGAGCGGCGAGCCAGGCTGACCGAGCTGAACGCGGCGATCGAGGAGCTGGCGCCGAAGGTGGCCGAGGCCGAGCGGCACGCCGGCGCGCTGGACTTCCGGGCCCGGACCAGGGACATGGAGATCGAACGCCTGGAGGGGCGGCGGCACCGGCACGAGGCCGAGCGAACGCAGGCACGCGACCAGGAGACCAAGGTCGGCGCCGAGCGCGAGGCGCTCAAGCTCGACGCGCTGGCCGCCGACTGGGGCGGCACGGTCGAGACGGCCCGCGAATGGCTGAACGCGCTGCCCGAGGAGGAGCGGCCACGTGCGGCCGAGGAGTGGTGGCGGGTCGCCGAACGCCACTTCGACCAGGCCTTGCGCGACACGTTCCCGGAGGAGGACGCGGAGATTCCCGAGGAGCTGCGGTTCCTGCTGAGCGAGCGGGGCGGGAGCACGGCTCGGGAGCAGGCGACGTTCGCGGCGGTGTGCGGGGCGCTGGCCTCCTACCTGCGGGGCCAGGAGGAGTACGAACGGCACCAGCGCCGCCAGATCGAGGCGCAGGTCGTCACCCGGCAGCGCGACCTGTCGGCGGCGGCCAGGGGCGCCGAGGAGGCGGCGCAGTCGACGGCCGTGCACCGGGCGGCGCTGACGGCGGCGATCAAGGCGCGGCTCACGCGGGTGGCGGAGGAGTTCGAGAAGCTCGACACGTCGTACGGGGGTTACGGGGCGACGCTGGAGTTCCCGGTGCCGCCCGCGCCGGCCGATCCCGAGCAGCGCTGGCAGTGGCGGGTGACGCCGAAGTGGCGGCGCGGCGAGGGGCAGGGGTTCGTGCCGTACAACCGGCGGGCCAACACCGCGCTCATGGACGAGAAGGCCGTCAAGCTGGTGTGCGCGGCGGCCATCGCCTCGTCCGGGGGCGGTCACCTGTGCCTGGTGCTCGACGAGCTGGGCCGCAACCTGGGCAAGGAGCACCGCAGGGAGGCGGTCGCGCTCTTCAGGCGGATCGGGGAGACGTACGGCATCACGGTGATCGGGGCGCTGCAGGACGACATGGAGCCGTACGCGATCGACGCCTGCGGGCAGTACATCAAGCTGCGGCGGTCGTCGGACGCGATGCCGTACAACGAGCCGCCGGTGATCGTCGGGCACGACCAGCACGCCGACCGGGTGCGCGCCCTGGCCGCCTACGTCGACAGGACGACGGCAGCGCTCACTTGACGGGCGGCCCTGGGGCGCTCACCTGACGGGCGGGCCCGAGGATGCCCACCTGACGGGCGGCCGTGTGGGTGCCCACTTGACGGGCGGGCCCGAGGCGGTCACTTGACGGGTGGGCCCGTGTAGGAGGCGCGTAGGCGGAGGAGGGTGCCTCGGTCGTACTCCTCCATCGCGTGCGCCAGCCACCCCGCCGCCCTGGCCACCGCGAAGATGGCCTCGCCCGCGCCGCTCACCATGCCGCTGACGGCGGTGAGGGTGGCGAGGGCGAAGTCGACGTTGCGCTCCGGGAGGCGGCGCCTGCGCATCTCCTCCAGCACGGCCACCCCGGCGGCGATCCGGTCGTGCCCCGGCGCCGCCTCCTTGACCAGGTCGAGCAGGAGAGCGCCGCGCGCGTCACCGTTCTTGTAGACGCTGTGGCCGAAGCCGGGGATGCGCTCGCCACGGCGTACCCGCTCGGCGATCGCCCGTGCGGCCTGGTGCGGCTCGGCGACCTCGGCGAGCAGGCGTTCGGCGCCGTACGACGCGCCGCCGTGCAGCGGGCCGCCCAGCACGCCGAGCCCGGTCAGCACGACGGCGTACGGGTCGGCCTTGGCGGAGGCGGCGACCCTGGCGGCCAGGGTGGAGGCGGCGAGCTCATGGTCGGCGAGCAGGACCAGGGCGGCCTGGACGGCGTTCAGGAGGCCGGGGGTGGCGGGGTGGGGGCACAGGCGGGACCAGAGCCGCTCGGCGATCGAGTCGCCTTGGGGCTCGCTGAGCTGCGGGAGCGCGTCGACCAGGCCCGCGATCAGGCGGCGGCCGGTCGCGGCTACGGAGGCGGGGTCGAGCTGGTAGCGCAGGGAGTCGGAGGCGCCCAGGACCGTGATGATCACCTGCAGCCGGTCGAGGGGCAGGAGGTCGTCGGGGAGGCCGCGCTGGGCGGTCACGGCCGCCCGCAGCGCATCGTTCTCGCACCGCCACGGCTCCGGCCAGTGGATCCGCACCCCTTGGGCGCTCGGCCCTGTGGCGGGGTGAGGGGCCGCATGCGGGCCGGAGGCGGCAGGTTCCGCCACGCGACGCGGGTCCCCTTGGTGATCGGACGGGCGCGGGTCCCCTTGGGTGGCGGAGGGGTGCGGGTGCCCTTGGGTGGCGGAGGGGTGCGGGTGCCCTTGGCGGGCGGGGGGCGCGGGCGGATGCGCGTCCGCCGACGTGGCGGACGGGTGCGGGTCGGGTCGGTGGGCGGGGGCTGCGGGCGGGTGCGGATCCGGCGGCGTGGCGGACGGGTGCGGGTGCCCTTGGCGGGCGGGGGTGGCAGACGGGCGTGGGTCCGCCGGTGTGGTGGGCGAGTGTGGGGGTGGTGGGGATGGGGGGTGCCAGAGGGAGGGGTCGGCGGTCCAGAGCCAGGCGGCGACCGTTTCGAAGTCGCTGGTGAGCGCCAGCCCCAGCGCGTCGAGGCCCCGGTAATGGGGCCGGTCCACGCCCAGGGCCGTGATGGCCGACTCGATGACGAGCTCCGGCGGCTGGCTCCGGGGACGGCCGCGGCGGGCGAGGCGCTCGATCTCCTCCGCCGAGAAGAGGCTGCGCCGCCCGTCGTCGCTGTGCCGCCGCTGCAGCACCCCCCGGCTCACGTACGCGTACAAGGTGGCCGGTTTGACGCCGAGACGCTCGGACGCCGTGGCCGCGTCGATCCACTCCACGCCGGCGAGTCCCTCCGAAGCCCAACAAGATGGTTGATGAAAATCAATATTGATACACGTTGAACGAGCGTGTCAACGTGAAGGCATGCCAAAAGTTCACTTCCTCGATGTGACCAACCGGGACGGCGTGCAGACCGCGCGCACCGGCCTGTCGAAGTTCGGCAAGACCATGGTCAACTTCTATCTGGCCAAGCTCGGCGTGGCGCAGTCCGAGATCGGGTTCCCCTTCCTGTTCCACGAGGTCCCGTACGTCAAGGCGCAGGTGGCGCTGGCCGAGGCGGGGGCGTTCGGCGGGTTGCGGCTGTCGGGCTGGTGCCGGGGTGTGCCGCAGGACGTCGAGAAGGCGGCCCCGCTCGGGCTCAGGCACTACAACCTGTCCATCTCGACGTCCGACTACATGATCCAGAACAAGTTCCGGGGACGGCTGGACAGGGGCGCGATCGTCAGGGAGATGACGGCCGCGGTGCGCACGGCCAAGGCCGCGGGCGCCGAGACGGTGGGGGTCAACGCCGAGGACGGTTCGAGGACGGACGACGGGTTCCTGCTGGAGTTCGCGCTGGCGGCCAAGGAGGCGGGCGCCGACAGGGTGCGTTACTGCGACACGATCGGCGGCGACACGCCCGACAGGATCCGCGAGCGCCTCGCCAAGCTGGCCGCCGCCACCGCGATGCCGGTCGAGACCCACTGCCACAACGACCTGGGCATGGCCGTGGCCAACTCCGTCTCGGGCGCCCTCGGCGACCTCGACGCCGGGCAGGACGCGTGGATCAACACGTGCGTGAACGGCATCGGCGAGCGCTCCGGCAACGCCGACCTGCTCTCGACCGTCCTGGCCTTCCGGCACGGCTTCGGGCTCGACGCGGAGATCGGCGACGCCCTCGACCTGTCATGGGCGCGCAGGTTCGGCCTGTGGGCCGGTTACGCGTTCGGGCAGCCGCTGCCGTACAACCAGGTCGGGGTGGGACGCAACGCGTTCGCGCACGAGAGCGGCATCCACGCCGACGGCGCGCTCAAGGACCACGGCAACTACGAGCTGTACGACGAGGCCACGCTGGGCCCGTTCCCGCAGGACTGGCACGCGCGGGACGGCCGGGTGGTGCTGACCGGCGAGTACGGCGGCAAGGCCGGCTTCCGGCACGTCATGGACGGGCTGGGCGTGGAGGTCCGCGAGGAGGACCTGGCGTTCCGGCTGGCGCAGCTCTGCAACGCCATGACCGGCCGCCCGCTCACGGACGACGAGCTTCGCCTGATCGCCGCGTACCCGCGGGAACTGTCCCTCCTGTTCCCCGGCTACGACAACCCCTAGTAGTGCTTTGTCAGGTCTGTTGGCGGCTGTTGTGGCGTACCGGTTCAGGCGGGGGCCAGTACTTGACCTGCCGGGCCACCGTGCGCTCGGCCGCCACCCGGGCAGGGTGCGGTCGCGGTGGCGGGGACCCGGTGTCCCGCGCAGGAAGACGAACGGCGAGCTCACACCCCGACCCCGAGCGTGCGGGAGTACTGCCGCGCCGCACACCCAGTTGTTGGCCTCTTCTGTCCCAAATTTCCCACGGTCAACAGATAGTTGTACTTTTCGCACGGTGAGACCTTTATGTGTCCGATCGCTCGCGGCCATCGCGCTGGCCGCCGCGAGCCTCCTCGTAGCGACTCCGGCCGATGCGGCGTCCACGCCCTCCGCAGAAGTGCTCTTCGACGGAGGCAACGAGGCCTACGTCAACGGCGCCTACCGGGTCGACTACCACTCCTTCCGCGCGCCGGCCGTGATCCGCACCAAGGGGAACACGGTCATCGCCTTCGCCGAAGGACGGGTCGGCGACAACGACGACTACGGCAACATCGACCTCATCTACAAGACCTCCAGGGACTCCGGCAAACCCGGCACCTGGTCCGGGATCAAGGCGGTGGCCACCGGGTGGCCGGACGCCGTCGGCAACCCCACCGCGGTCTTCGACGGGCAGACCGTCTACCTGTTCTTCAACCGGATGGCGGCCAGTTGGAAGAGCGTCGGCGACTTCGACAGCTGGGACGACCGCACGGTGTGGGTGGCCTCGTCAGCCACCGACGCCAACGGCCTGCCCACCGCCGGCTGGACCTTCACCGACAAGACCGACACGCTCAAACCGCACAAGGACCCGGGCGATCCGTTGAACAGGAAATGGTTCAACGACTCGATCGGCCCCGGCGCCGGCATCAAGATGACCGACGGAACGCTGGTCATCCCGGCCAAGTGGCGCAACATCTACAAGCGGCCAGGGGATACTGACTGGCGCTACCAGGAGTTGACGAACACCGACGTCACCAAGACCGACGAGGCCACGATCCTGCAGCGGTTCAGCGGCGACCTGTATCGCAACGATCGTGCCAGGTTCGCGAACGCCGGCGATCCGCCGCTGCTCAAGCGGCTGGTCGCCACCGGCACCCTCGACGGCGGCTTCTCCGGCTACGCCGATCACCTCGAGCCGGACGGCCGTGTCCTGCCCGATCCCGACTGCCAGGCCTCGACGCTGCGCTTCGCCGGGTCGCCGAACCGTATCCTGTTCCTCGGCCCCCACCCGGGCAGCGGCTCTCGAAGCCGGACCCCCATGCGCGTCTGGATGAGCTATGACGACGGCGTCGGCTGGCCGTACACTCGCCTGCTCGGCGACTTTCCCGCGCCCCAGCCGAAGGGACGGGACGGCAGGCCGAACGTGAACGGGGTCGAAGGGGGTTACTCCAGCATGCTGCAGACCGCCGACAATCAGGTCGGCGCGGCCATCGAGTGGGGCGAGCAGAACAGTTCGGGCAGCGACAAGAACATGAGCATCATCTTCCGCCGCTTCCACCCCACCTGGGTCGCCAACGGCCGCCCGGAACCGCCGCCGGCATAGCCGTCGCCCTGGCTGCCGCAGCGCTCGCTGCCCACGACGCGCCGACCTGACAAAGCACTATTGGAGGCTGTCCTCGCCCGTCTCGGGGAGGGCGAGCAGGCAGAGCAGGCTCAGCAGGGCCATCGCCGAGACGTACGCGCCGACGCCCATCACGCCCACCCCGCCGGCCTGCAGGCTCGTGGCGACCAGCGGGGGCACCGCGCCGCCGAGCACGCCGCCCAGGCTGTAGGCCACCGAGGCGCCGCTGTAGCGGTACTGGGTCTTGAAGAGCTCCGGCAGGTACGCGCCCATCGGCCCGAAGACCAGCCCCATCAGGCCGAGCGCCCCCGCCAGCGCCACGCCCACCAGGAGCACGGACCTGGTCTCCATCAGCGGGAACATCACCAGCCCCCACACGACGGCCACGCCCGTCCCGGTGAGCAGGGTGCGGCGGCGGCCCAGGCGGTCGGAGACCATCGCGGAGACCACCGTGCCCGCGGCCATGAACACGACCCCGATCATGGTCAGGCCGAGCATGGTGGTCTTCGGGATCTTGAGCGAGGTAGTGCCGTACGCCAGGCAGTAGGTGGTGGCGGTGTAGAAGAGCGTGTAGGCGACGGTCATGGCGCCGGCGCCGAGGAGCACGCGCCGCCACTGCTGCCGCAGGAGGGCCACGACCGGCACCTTGGCGATCCGCTGCTGGTCCATGGCCGCCTGGAAGACCGGGGTCTCGGAGATCTTGAGCCGTACGTACAGGCCGACGATCACCAGCAGCAGGCTCGCCACGAACGGCAGCCGCCACCCCCACGCCCCGAACTGCTCATCGCTGAGCGTCTCCCCCAGCACGAGGAACAGCCCGTTCGCCACGATGAACCCGGCCGACGGGCCGAGCTGCGGGAACATCGCGTACAGCCCGCGCCTGCCGGGCGGCGCGTGCTCGGTGGCCAGCAGCGCCGCGCCGCCCCATTCGCCCCCGAGCCCGATGCCCTGCGTGAACCTCAGCAGCACCAGCAGCACGGGCGCGATCACGCCGATGGCCGCGTAGCCGGGCAGCAGCCCGATGGCGACCGTGGAGAGCCCCATCACCAGCAGCGACACCACGAGCATGGACTTGCGGCCGACCCGGTCGCCCCAGTGCCCGAACAGGGCCGAGCCGAGCGGGCGCGACAGGAACGCCACCGCGAACGTCGAGAACGCCGCCAGGTTGCCCGCCACCGGGTCCATGCCGGGGAAGAACGCGCTGTTGAGCACCAGGGCCGCCGCAGTGCCATAAATGTAGAAATCATAGAATTCGATCGCCGTGCCGATGAGGCTGGCGGCCGCGATCCTTGACCGGCTGGGTGCGGCGACTTGGGGGGACGTTGTCACATTTGTCTCACTATGCGGAATAGCGTCTTGTGAAGCGATACGAAGAAGCTATCACCAGCGAAAAGACACCTCTGAAGGGAACGGGTTTTGGCTGTCGATCTTGTCATCTTCGACTGCGACGGGGTGCTCGTGGACAGCGAGCCGATCTCCGTACGCGTGGGCACGGCGGCGCTGCGCCGCCTGGGCTGGTCGATTGACGAGACGGAGTACATCGAGCGGTTCGTGGGCTGCACGAACGACTACTGGGAAGAGCAGGTGGGCGAGACGCCGCCGGGCTGGCGCGATCAGCTCAGAGCCGAGTACACGGCGGCGGTCAAGGCCGAGCTGTGCGCCGTCCGAGGCATCGAGGAGGCGCTCGACCGGCTCACCGTGCCGAGCTGCGTGGCCTCGAACGGCCGGCACAGCGTGATCCGCAACAGCCTCGAGCTCGTGGGGCTGGCCGGGCGGTTCGACGGGCGGGTGTTCAGCGCCGAGGACGTCGCCAGGGGCAAGCCGGAGCCGGACCTGTTCCTGCACGCGGCGGCCACGCTGGGGGCCGAGCCGGAGCGGTGCGTGGTGGTGGAGGACAGCCCGTTCGGGGTGACCGCGGCGATGCGCGCCGGCATGCGCTGCCTGGCCTTCGCCGGCGGCCTCATCCCCGGCGACCGCCTCGCCGGTCTGGGCGCCACCCTGTTCCACGACCCGGCCACGCTGCCGGAGCTGATCACCTCACTCGAACGCTGAGTCGTCACCCCCGGCGGGTACGGCCGTTCTCGTCCAGGTAGTCGCGCCACGACCGCTTCGGGGTCCAGCCCAGCAGGCGGTGGGCCTTGTCGCACGAGATGCCCGAGGAGTCCGGGCGGGAGATCGGCCGCAGCTCGATCCGGTCGCCGTAGTGCTCCCGCAGCTTGACGGCGAAGTCGTGGCCGCCCGCGTTGTCGGGCGCGGCGATGTAGAACACCTCATGACCGGGCAGGCCGGACTCGACGGCCAGGACGATCGCGTCCGCGAGGTCGTACACGTCGGTGTAGCTCCACAGCCCCGCGCCGATCAAGGAGGCGTCGCGGACCTGCGGGCCGATGTTGCGCTCGTAGTTGCCCTCGTGCTGCACCCAGCTCGGCCGCAGCGAGATGCACCTGATGTCGGAGCGGCGCACCGCGGCGTCCATGAGCTGCTCGCCGAAGTGCTTGGACAGCGCGTACGGGTCCTGCGGCCGGGCCGGGTGCTCCTCGTCCACCGGCGCGTAGTCGGGCAGGAAGGGCCGGTCGGCGAAGAAGTAACCGGGGACGGTCTCGCTGGAGATGTTCACGAAGCGGGGGACGCCCAGGCGGATGGCCGCCTCGATCATGTTGAACGTGGCCATCAGGTTGTTCTGGAAGACCACGTGCGGCGCGTTGGCGGTGGGGTCGGGGATGGCGGCGGCGTGCACGACCGCGTCGGCCCCGTGGACCACGGCGTACGCCTGCCCGGCATCGGTCAGCTCGGCCTGCTTGTAGGCGGGTTCGCCGGGCTCGTGCCGCTCCCAGATCGGGCGCGTGAGATCCACGCCGGTCACCTCGTGACCGGCCTCGGCCAGCGCCTTGACGGCCGCCCGGCCGACCTTGCCATGGGCTCCGGTGACGACGACGCGCATGGGTTCCACTCCTTCATGGGGTTCGGTGCGAGCAATCTACGCGAGATCGCGCCGCCGTCGCCGATCAGCCCACCCCTGACAGCGACACGGTGGACCCGGCGCGCGTCTTGGTGACCTTGAGCTGCGCCGTGATCCTCGACCGCAGCTCGGCGACGTGGCTGACGATGCCCACGGCCCGCCCGCCGTCGCGCAGCCCGTCGAGGATGTCCAGCACGCCGTCGAGGGTGTCCTCGTCGAGCGTGCCGAAGCCCTCGTCCACGAAGAGCGTGCCCAGCTCGGTGCCCCCGGCCTCGGCCGTGACGACGTCCGCGAGCCCCAGTGCCAGCGCCAGCGACGTGATGAAACTTTCACCGCCGGACAGCGTGGCCGGGTCGCGGTCGACGCCGGTCCACCCGTCGGCCACCCGCAGCCCCAGCCCGCCCCCGGAGCGCCCCCGGGACCCGGCCGTCTTGCGCAGGTCGTGGCGCAGCAGGTAGCGGCCCGCCGACATGTGGTCGAGCCGTTCGTTCGCGGCGTCCACCACCTGCCGCAGCCGCTCCCCCAGCACGTACGACGACAGGCTCATGCTCCACTGGTTGTCGCCGGACGTGCCGCTGGCCAGCGCCGCCATGCGCTCGGCCAGCCGGTGCCGCTCGGCCGCCGGGCGCCAGCGCTCGATGCGATCGGACAGCTCGCCGTGCAGCTGGGCCAGCCGCTCCGCCCTGGCCACGGCCCGGTCGCGCGCGCTCGACAGCCTCGTGTGCGCCTCCTCCAGCCGGTCGCGCTCGCTCCCGATCGAGGCCAGGTCGGGCGCGGGCGCGGCGGCGGCCGCGACCAGCTCGGGGTCGGCCAGGACGCTCGTGACGGCGGCGTGCTCGTCGTCCAGCCGCCGCAGCGCCTCGGCCCGCCGCTCCCGCTCCACGGGACTCCGGAACGCCGCCTCCGCCTCCGGCACGTCCGCGAACCCGGCCTCGGCCGCCGCCTCCTCCGCCGCCTGCCGGGCCCTGCCCAGCTCGTCGATGGCCGCCACCGCCGCCTGCGTGGCCTCCAGGGCCTCCCGCAGCAGCCCGGCCTCGTCGTGCAGCCTCGACAGACGCGCCGTCAGGGTGGGGTCGTCGCCCCGCGCCGCGTCCAGCCGGGCGCCGAGCCGCCCGGCGTCGCCGCTCAGCTCCTCATGACGGGTGCGGTACGAGGCCAGCCGCGCCTCGACCCGGCGCCTCTCCTCCTCCAGCTCCAGGCGCTCCCGGCCGAGCGCCGCCGCCTCCCGCGCCAGCACCGGCTCCCCGTCCGCCGACGCCCGCAGCCTGCGCAACTCCCCCTCGGCCCGCGCCAGCACAGCCGGGCCGTCCATCCGTGCGGACTCCGGGTCTGCGGTCGGCAGGGTCGTCTGGAGGAGACGGGTGCGTTCGGAGTCCAGGTGGGTGTGGTGGGCGCGGTGGCCGGCGAGGGTCTCGGCGATCTCCCTGGCCTGGTCCCTGACCCGTTCGCGCTCGATCTCGACGCGTTCGAGCGCCGCGGCCAGGGCGGGCTCGCGGTCGGCCACCGCCTCGAGGCGGGCCAGCTCCTGCTCCGCCCCCAGCACCTGCGCCTCGGCCGTCCCGACGTCCAGCCCCCCGGTGGCCTCGACCGCGTCGGCGTGCCGGGACTCGAGGGAGGCCAGGGCGCGTTCGGCGGCCTCGCGCTGGGCCAGGGCGGCTTCGTGGGCGCTCTCGGCCTCGTGCTCGTCGTCGGCCGAGGGCGCGCTGGGGACCGGGGAGGCGGGATCGGGGTGGTGGTCGGAGCCGCAGACCGCGCAGGGCCGGCCGTCGGACAGGTCGCGGGCCAGCTCCGCCGCCATGCCGTCGATGCGGGCCTGGCGCAGGTCGAGCCAGCGTTCGCGGAGCGCCTGGGCGTGG
>NZ_JBSFTC010000093.1:0-36546 GCF_053590415.1 Nonomuraea sp. NPDC003201 | reverse complement strand
GGCGCAGGCGGCCGCCGACCGGGTGGCGGCCGAGCTGGGCGGCGCCGACCTGCTGTTCAACAACGCGGGAGTCATGCTCCCCGCGCCGATCGAGGAGCTGGCCACCGCCCAGTGGCAGCGCCAGATCGACCTCAACATCACCGGCCTGATGAACGCCATCGCCGCGTTCACTCCCCAGCTGGTGAAGGCCGCCGCCGAGCGCGGGGTGGCCGACCTGATCAACACCTCGTCGATCGCGGCCCAGAACATCTTCCCGAACTTCGCCGTCTACTCCGGGACCAAGGCGTACGTCACCCATCTCTCCCGCCACCTGCGGGTCGAGCTGGGCGCGAAGAGGGTGCGGGTCTCGGCGATCGAGCCGGGCATCGTCGCGACCGAGCTGCAGAGTCACGTCACCGACGAGGGGGCCCGGGCGTGGCTGGAGGGCGCCAAGGAGACGATGGAGTGGCTCACGCCGCAGGACGTCGCCGAGACCGTCGGGTTCCTCGCGAGCCTCCCGCCGCGGGTGAACCTTCAGCAGGTCACCATCATGCCCACCGGCCAGCCCAGCTGATCGGCCGCTCCTCAACGGTCGTGGGTCGCGTTCGATCGCCGGGTGGGACGCCGGTCGAGCGGCGACCTCTCGGTGATCTGTTCGCGGGGCAGCCGGTGGAGCGCCTGCAGGGCGCGGAGGAAGCCGTGACGGTCGGCCGCGGGCAGGCGGGCGAGCAGGCGCTCCTCGTTCGCCTGGATCTCGCCCCGCACCGACCCGCGCACCTCGCGGCCCTCGGCGGTGATCGTGAGGATCCGCGCGCGGCGGTCGTGCGGGTCCGGCTCGCGGGTGATCAGCCCGGCCGCCTGCAGCTTGTCGAGGGTGCCGATGATGCGGGTCTTGTCGGCGCCGATCGCTTCGGCCAGAGCGGCCTGCGTACGTACGGAGCCGTCGTCCAGGGCGCCGAGCACGGTGTAGCCCCACATGGAGACCCCATGCGCCGCCAGCACCGGCAGCTCCGCCGCGATGAGCGACTGCAGGAGAGGATGCATCATCTCGGCGAGATCGCGGCGGGCCGTCACAGGTCCAAGATATCCGGTTGACAGATCATACGCATCAGCAGAGCATATGCGAATGCATATGAATGAACACATGGTCGCACTCGACGCGCAGGCCGTTCGCGCCAGCGTCGAACTGGCGGATCGAGTGCGGCCCGAGGATCTGTCCCGTCCGACGCCCTGCCTCGGATGGACCGTGTACGGCCTGCTCGCCCACATGGCCACCCAGCACTACGGCTTCGCCGCGGCGTCCAGGGGAGACGGCGATCTCGCCCGGTGGAAGCCGCGTTCCCTCGGCGACGACCCCGTGGCGAGCTACCGGGCCTCCGCCGAACACGTCCTGGCGGCCTTCGCCGCCGACGGCGTGCTGGAGCGCATGTTCCCGCTGCCCGAGTTCGCGAGCGGGAGCGCCTTTCCCGGGGCGCAGGCGATCAGCTTCCACTTCATCGACTACGTGGTGCATTCCTGGGATCTCGCCAAGGCGCTGGGCGTCGCGGTCGACTTCCCCCCGGACCTGCTGGACGCCGCCCTCGCCGTGGCGCGAGCCGTACCCGGTGGCCAGGCGCGCCTCGCACCCGGGGCGGCCTTCGCACCGGCGCTCCCGTGGTCGGGCGGGTCGCGGCTGGATGAGATCGTGGCAATCCTGGGCCGCTCGCCGAGCTGGCCACGTGAAACCTTCGGAATGGAGCACGACATGAGCAGCGGCGTCAGATTGATCCGCAACCACCAGCTCACGCAGCAGGTGGAGTACGCCTATGCCGCGGTCGCCGACGCGCCGGTGCGTTCTGTCTGGGTGGCCGGCGCGTGTCCCCTTGATCTCGACGGTGCGACCGTCGCGGTCGGCGACTACGCCGGCCAGGCGCACCAGGTGATGCGCAACCTTGTGACCGCGCTGGAAGGGGCGGGCGCGTCGCTGACCGATGTCGTCAAGACCACGGTCTATGTGGCCTCCTCCCAGCAGAGCGACCTGGGCACGGCGTGGGAGGTGTATCGGGAGTACATGGGCGAGCACGACGTGCCCAGCACCTTGCTCGGCGTGACCGTGCTCGGCTACAAGGACCAGCTCGTCGAGGTCGAAGCCGTCGCCGTGCTCCCATCGGCGCGCAGCTGATTCCACCTTCACGGAGCCGGGCGTCTCCTTGGGGACGACGTGCAGGAGGATCGGCTGCGTGCTCGTGAGCCAGGTTCCCGGCCCCGGGATCTGGCCGGCCACGAACCACTCCTTCGGATCGACGATCCCCTCCGGGTTCAACCTCACGACCTTCGGCGATCTTCGCGCTCGCGTCGCTCGCCTCCTCGTACCACAGCTCGGGCATCGTGACGACGTCGGCGATGTGCCCTGCGGAGCCGTGGGGAGGGTGCCGAATATCCGGTTTTGCGCCGTCTATACCCTTGCCGACGTGGAATTCCAGAGAGGGCTGGCCTTACTGGTCGCCGGCACGTTCTTCATGGAGATACTCGACGGCACGGTGATCACGCCCGCCGCGCCGCATATCGCCGCGGAGCTGGGGATCGCGCCGATCGACGTGAACGTCGCGATCACCGCGTACGTGCTCACCATCGGGGTGCTGATCCCGATCAGCGGCTGGCTGGCCGACCGGTTCGGCCCGCGCCGGGTGTTCGCGGTGGCGATCGTGCTGTTCGTGCTGGCCTCGCTCGGCTGCGCGCTGGCCCCGACGCTGCCCGCGCTCGTCGCCGCGCGGGTGGTGCAGGGGGCGGGCGGGGCGCTGATGGTGCCGGTCGGCCGGCTGGTGGTGCTGCGGACGACGGAGAAGTCCGACCTGGTCCGGGCGATCGCGTACCTGACCTGGCCGGGCCTGCTCGCGCCGGTGCTGGCGCCGGTCGTCGGCGGGTTGCTGGCCGACTACGCGTCCTGGCGGTGGATCTTCGTGATCAACGTGCCGCTCGGGCTCGCGGCGTTGGTCGTGGCGCTGCGGATCGTGCCCGACCTGCGCGCCGACGCCCGTGACCCGCTGGACCGCGCCGGGTTCGCCCTCATGGCGGTGGGTGTCGCGGGGTTGATCGTGGCGCTGGAGGGGCTCGGCTCGGGGTTCGGGCCGTCGACGGCGGTGGCGCTGCTGGTCGCGGTCGCAGGTCTGGGCCTGGCGGTACGGCACCTGCTGCGCGCTCCGCGCCCGATCGTCGACCTGCGGATCCTGCGGGTGACGACGTACCGGGTCACGGCGGCGAGCGGGTCGGTCTACCGCGGCGTGATCATCGCGGTCCCGTTCGTGCTGCCGCTGCTCTTCCAGGTGGGGTTCGGCTGGTCGGCGGCGCAGGCGGGGCTGGTGGTGATCGCACTGTTCGTGGGGAACGTCGGGATCAAGCCCGCCACCACGTCGCTGATGCGCCGGCTCGGGATCCGCATCATCCTGCTCTGGTCGATCGTGATCGGCGCCGCGTGCCTGGTCGGGATGGCGTTCCTCGAGCCCACGACGCCGCTCCCGGTGATCCTCGTGCTGCTGCTGGTGAGCGGGATCGTACGGTCGACGGGGTTCACCGCGTACAACAGCGTGGCCTTCGCCGACGTCGGCCAGGACCGGATGAACCACGCCAACACGCTGCTGTCGACGCTGCAGGAGCTGGGTGCGGGCCTCGGCGTGGCGATCGGCGCGCTGCTCGTACGGCTGGGCGAGACGATACCCGGGGTGGCGGGTGCGGCCGGGCCGTACCGCGTGGCGTTCGTCCTCCTTTCGATCATCCTGGCCCTCTTGGCGATCCCCACCCTGCTTCTCCCCCGGACCGCCGGCGACGAGGTGACCGGCCGCGCCTAGACACGCCCGCCTCCGGCTCCGATCGCGTCATCGGGCACGGTGGCGGCCGGGACGAGAAGGCGGCGGCCCCGATGGCGGGCCGCGCGCACGTTCTCCGTTGCGGTTTCCACGTCGCCGCCATCGACGCGCCCGGACACGGCGACCGGCCCGCACGGCGCACGACGAGCGGGAGATCGAATGACCGGTCGGATATTTCGGCCTGAACCTGGGCACCGCGATCGGCGTTCCGCTGGCGGCGGTCGACCCCAGGATCACGGCCGCGGTCTTCGGCCTCCACGGGCCCGATCGCCTGGCCGAGACCGCGAAGCGGATCACCGTCCCTCTCGAGTTAGTGCTCCAGTGGGACGACGAGCATATTTCGCGCGAGTCCGGTCTGGCGTTGTTCGACGCCTTCGCCTAGAAGGAGAAGACGCCTGCACGCCAACGCGGGCAGGCTGGACGGCCCCGCCGGCCTTTACCGGCTGGCTGAGTCGAGGAGCAGTTTCGCGGCCACCGTCGCTCCGTCGGTGTGGATCGTGCCCGCCACAGCCTTGGCTCGTGCTCGGGTTTCGGGCGCCAGGACCAGGGTGAGCGCGGCTGACAGGGAGTCGACGGTCGGGGTCCGACCGTCGTGTGCCACGCCGATGCCCAGCTCGGCTATCCGGGCCGCCCAGTACGGCTGGTCCGCGATCTGGGGGACCACGACCTGGGGTGCGCCGGCCCGGGCGGCCGTCGTCGTGGTGCCCGCGCCGCCGTGGTGCACGACGGCGGCCACCCGGGGAAACAGTGCCTGCTGGTTGACCTCGCCGACGACGAAGCAGTCGTCCCGGTCGTCGATCAGGGCCAGGTCGGCCCAGCCGCGGGCGAGCAGGATGCGGCGGCCGTGCGCGCGGATCGCCTCGATGGCCACCCGGGCGATGTCCTTCGGGGCGTACGCGGCCATGCTGCCGAAGCCCACGTACACGGGCGGTTCGCCGGCGTCCAGGAACGTCTGCAGCTCTTCCGGGAGCGGGCGTTCGTCGGGCAGGATCCATGCCCCGGTCTGTACGACGTCGAGGTCCGTCATGCCCTGCGACGGGCACAGGGTCGCGTCCGCCGCCAGCCACGGCCGGTCGGTGAGGACGTAGTCGCGGACGTTGTCCACCGGCGGCAGGCCGATCGCCGCCCGATGGCTGTTGAGCGCCTCGCCGTACAACGCGTTCACCCGCTGGGCATCCTGCTCCCACAGCACCCGGTTGTCGGTCTCGCCCGGCGGGGACTGCTTGCCCGGCCGCGCCCCCGGAGGGAAGTGCCGCGACGGCAGTCCCAGAGTATGGAAGCAGGCGAACACGTACCGGATGCCCAGTTTCTCGGCCACGTCCCGTGCGCCGGCCGGCATGAGGCCGGTCGCCAGCAGCGCGTCACATCCCTCGGCGGCCGTTGTGAGCGTGTCGAACCGCGCGGCGACCAGTTCGGGAGCGAGCCGGAACGCGGCTTGCGCCGAAGGCGGCTTCGGGCCGGCGACCACCGAGCGCACCGTGGGGCCCAGCGGCACCAGCGGCACGCCGACACGCGCCAGCAGCTCCGCGAACTCCTCGTCCGGCGGCGCGCACACCCGCGCCTCCGCGCCGAGTTCCCGCAGCCGCACCGCGAGTGCCGCCAAGGGTTCGACGTCCCCGCGCGATCCCCACGTCGACAACACCACACGCATTTCGTTTCCCCCGTTTCCGCAGGTGTTCGGGCTTCGGCGGACCATCTTGCGGCACCACCCGGGTCTTGCCGCAAGCCCCCCAGTGCGCTATAACCTGAAAATGGCAAGGAGCGAGACTCCTTGCCATTGCCATGTGTGGCCGAGCCCAGTCTTGGCCACCTGTCGTGAGGGATGGATGGCCTGCATGGCCGGTCGGCACCGCCCGCCGGACCGCTTGGGGCCGTCACCGCGTTCCTGGCTTTCGCCACCAATATCAGCGCCGACGCCTTCCCGAACCCGCACCATCCCGGCTTCTGAGCACTCGATACGCGTGGTGTTCTCAGCCGAGTTCGAGAGGACCGTTGATTTCGAAGTTCTCGTCGAGAACGGTGACGAGGCGGTCGGCGGCTCGCGGGGTGGTCTGCCTCGCCCACCGGCCGACGAGGCTGAGGAAGCCCTGCAGTCGCAGGTGCACGGTGGCCAGGAGGGCAGGCAGGTCGTCGAGTTGGATCTCCACCTCATGCGTGCGTGAGGGTAGCGAGCGTGCGCCTGACTCCTGGCTGAGCCGGACGGCTCCGGCGATGTGTTCGAGCTCGGTGTCGGGACCGTGCCCGAGCCAGATGCCCTGCTTGTGCAGGACGTCACGCCACTCTCGCCAGTTTTCCAGGCCGCAACAGCACCCCGGCAGGATCTCGGCATTGGTGGCCGTGTCCCTGATCCGTAGCCCGCCTGGAGCGATAAGCGCTTCGGCATCGGCCAGATGCCGGTCCAGCAGATGGTGGAGATCGCTGATCGGTTCGGTCGGGATGTCGGCACAGCTGAAGATGACCGCCATCGCGGTGCCGACCTCGGCCCGGCTCATCTGGCCGGAGAGGACAAGGATGTTGTCCGTGGCCGGTTCAGCGACCGGCCAGGCGGTGAAGTCCGCCGTTCCGTAGGTCTCCAGAACTGCGTCCATGAGGATCACGGTCACGATTATCGCGGCAGATCGACGCCTGATCACTCCCGGGCGGCGGCTCATGGAGAAGCAATTGCGCAACGGCGTCCTGCACCCGTATCGGACGCTCAGGCCAGGGACCTGCAAGGGCCCTCCGGCATCACCTACGACTGGATGACCGTTTGCCCAGCGCCCGCGACGGTCCCGGCGGGCCGGGTCGGTCCCGCGAGCTCGTGGGCCGAACCGGATCCCGCCCGGAAACCGATGCCCAGCCGCGCCGGTGCGTACGTTCACGTGGCCAGTGCGGTGGCGCGCAAGAGAGGTGGGCGTAGGCGTTCTCGGTCCCGCTCAGCGCACCGCGCGCGGGATTTCCGGATGCACCAGACGTACCCGGTGGCAAATAATCAGGCGCATTCGTCCGCCCCAATCACGATGATGGAGGATGTGACCGACATCGAACTCGCCGACGCGCGAGCGCTCGCCGAGAGCCTGCGCCAGGTCTACACCGTGGTGGCCGAGCGGATCGGCGAGGCCAACGCCACCTCTCCGCTGGTCGTCAAGGTGACCGAGCACCTCGGCTGCCCGCTCAGCGACGTGGTCGTCGTGGAGGAGAAGTATCGGCTCTACGAGCACGCCGCGCTGCAGACCGCCGCCGACCTCTACCTGGACGCCCACTCCCCCGGCGCGCAGTGGTTCGGCATCGTGGGCGGCGAGCGGCGCTGGGAGAGCATCATCAACATGCTGCTCGCGGCGATGCGTGAGGGCAGCCGCATGCTCGGCCGCCCCGACTACGGAACGGCCCCGATCGGCCCCGACACCACGATCGAGGTCGTGCAGCTTGGCCTGGTCGCCACGGCGGCGCCCGACGGCACCCCGGTGGTCATCGGACTGAGTAACAAGGACGACTACGACGGCCACAGCCTGCTCACCGTGCTGGCGGCCCGGCGGGATGTGGCGAGCGCCGTACGCGACGAGGTGAACCGGCTCAAACAGGACAACGACCCGTTCCGCGGCCAGGTGCTCAGCTTCGGCTTCAGCGAGCACAGGGAGAACGAACTGCTCACCTTCCTGCCCCGCCCCGAGCTGGACCCCGACGAGGTGGTCCTGCCGGAAGGGCGGCTGGAGGCCATCGAGGAGCACGTCGTGGGCATCGCCGAGCACGCCGACCGCCTCACCGAGGCCGGCCAGCACCTGCGCCGGGGCCTGCTGCTGTACGGGCCGCCGGGCACCGGCAAGACCCACACCACGCGCTATCTCATCGGGCGGCTGAGCGAGCACACGGCGGTGCTGATGACCGGACCCGCCATGCGCAAGATCGACTACGCGGTGGCGGTGGCGCGCAAGCTGCAACCGTCCATCGTGGTCGTCGAGGATGTGGACCTGATCGCCGAGGACCGCAGCCACCACGAGACCAGCCCGCTGCTGTTCTCCCTGCTGGACGCCATGGACGGGATCAGCGGCGACGTCGACGTGACGTTCGTCCTGACCACCAACCGGGTGGAGGCCCTGGAGAAGGCCCTGGTCCAGCGGCCCGGCCGGGTGGACCTCGCGGTGGAGGTGCCACCGCCTGACGCGGCGGCGCGCGAACGCCTGATCCGCCTGTACGCCCGCAACCGGCCCATCGTCGCCGACACCGGTAAGGTGGTCGCCGCCACCGAGGGGGTCACGGCGTCGTTCATCAAAGAACTGCTGCGCCGGGTCATCCTGGTCGCGTTGCGCTCCGACGAGCGGGTGCTCACCGACGATCATTTCGACACGGCGCTGCAGGCGATGGCGGGCGACGGCCAGGCACTCACCCGCGCGCTGCTCGGCTCCCAGGAGACGGCGGCGCAGCCGAAGCACGAGCGCGCGGCCGCCCGGTTGGAGCCGCCCGCCTGCTCCTGACCCGAAGCCGGCCCGCCGCCTGCGCCGCGGGCTGCTCAGCAGGTGCACGTTGGATATCTCGCTCGCTCGCTCGCCTCCTGCCGCCTGTCTGCTGCGCCGGCCGTGGCGTCGTTAGGGTGGCGGTGTGATTCGCGCCGTGGTGATCGATGTGGATGACACGCTCTGCCTGACCGAGGCGGCGTGTTTCGAGCTGGAGAACGAGGTCCTGACGCGTCTCGGCCGTGCGCCGATGTCCCGGGCGGTGCATCTGTCCACGTGGGGGTTGCCGTTGCTGGAGGCGATGCCGCGGCGTTCGCCGGGCGTCGATCTCGTGGCGTTCGCGGCGGTATATCGGGAGGTGCTCGGGGAGTACGTGGCGGACGGCCGGCTGGATGCGGTCGCGCCGGAGAACCTGCGGGCACTCGATGAGCTCGCCGCGGCGGGGCACGGTGTTCTGCTACTGACCTCGCGCACAGAGGCGGAGGTGGAGCATCTGCTGGCACCGGACCATGTCCTGACGGGCCGGTTGGACGGCGTGTACCACGCCGGCAATGTGCGTTTCGGCAAGCCGGACGGCCGCGCTTTCGACGAGTTGCTGGCTGCGACGGGGCTGGAGCCCGGTCAGTGCGTGTACGTGGGCGACTCCCCCGGTGACGCGCAGGCCGCCAACGGGGCGGGGCTGGGTTTCATCGCCTGCATGCAGAGCGGTGTCAGGCGGCGTGCGGATTTCGACAGGCATCGCGTGGACGCGTTCATCGATGCGTTTCCCGAGATGGTGGAGGTCGTTGCCCGCTGGGAGGGTGGGGAGCGCAGGATGAGTCAGCTCTAGGGATCCAGCGAGCGTTCCGGAAGATGCGGGCGACAGCGGGCCGAACGTACATGAGCGATCATGGCCACGCATCGATGACGCCAGGTTTCTGGCCGGTATGCGACGAGTTCCCCACGCTGCGGCCCGCACAGGGCGGGGCGAGCCGAAGCAGATGGCGTACGACATCGTCGACCGCGTGCGCGCCTGCCTGGTCGGCAAGGGGACATGATGACCTGCAGGTCCTCTTCCGCTTCGGCCCCGTCCTGACCACCGAACAGGCCCAGACCCTCGCCTTCCCCCGACCCGCCGTGAACTCTGTGCAGAGCGATCATCCGCTGCCGGACGCGGGTTCGGCGGACTCGCCGCGCGTCTGGGCGAACTCAGCGAGGCGATGGAGCACTTGCGGATCAGTCGCAAGACCCTGATCTCCCTCGCCGAGGACGATCTCGCCCCGGCCGAACCGGTCGCGCCGCCGTCGGCTGTCCCCGATCACCCCGCCTACCGGCAGATTCTCACCGTCTTCGGCGAGGTCGGCGGCTCCCCGCGCGCCCGTGACCTGGCCCTGACCCTGACGCGGAACGACATCCAGAACGTCGCGCGCCAAGCTCAAACGCCTGGCCAGGCGCGGCATCCTCGTCGAGACCGAGCCGGGATTGTTCACCCAGCCGCGCCCATAGCCGGGCCGGTGAACCTCGGGCCGACTGACCTATCCCAACCGCAACGACAAGCGGGCGCGGAACGTACTGGCCAGATGACGACCGACCACCGTCATCCCTCTCGTACCGACCCGTCCGCCGCCACCGTGAGGACAACATTGGGGCCGCCTTCCCCGCATTCTGGGCCGTTCGGGAAACGTCCCTTCGGTGTGACCTCGAGCCTGCGTTCCAGCAGTGGCTTCGCGCCGGCTCCGCGCAGCGTCAGCCGGATCGTCACCGGCCGTTTGGGCAGCCCCGCCACGTCACCGAACCCGTTCTTCTCGCCGGTCGGTTCTTCATCCGCGCTACAACTGTCGCCGGAACAGGTCTCCCTGGTCGCCCGCGTGGACGGCCTCAACTCGACGCCGACCTGTTTGCAGGCACCGTCCCAGCACACCTCCATCGTGGCGGCGCTGGCCTCGGCGGCAAGCGGAGCTGCAATGTGCAGGCTCACACCGACGGGGGTTCCGATCGCGGTACACGCCACCTCGGGCGAACAGCCGGCGGTGAGCAGGAGGGTCAGCAGAGTGAGTCGACGCACATTCCCTCAGACGAAAGTCAGGCGGGCCGGGTTCACCACAACGGGTTCGGGACACGTCCGTGTTGTCGAAATGCGTGGGGCATCAGCGGCCTTGGAGGTCAGGCGGGTGAGCGGCCTTCGAGAGGGTTGGCGGCGATCCGTCCCGCGACGTCGTTCCTGACCGATGCGGCGGCAGCGCTGTCCGGCTTGCGCCTCGCCTGGTCCTCGAAGCACGCCAGGAACTCCGCGCCGAATCCCAACCGAGGATAGCGGGCGAGCATCTCCGCCCTGGCGTCCGGCGAGAACTCCTCCGGCCGCCGTCCGACCACCTCCCAGCTCGTGGCAACCTGCAGCAGGTGGGACTCAGGGTCGGTGGCCGGGGACACGTCCTCGCGCATGTGCAGCATGATGATCTCGGTGACCCTGGCGGCCCGGCCAACCGGCCAGCCGGCCGCCACGCCGAAGACCCAGGCCAGCTGCCCTCCCGCCTCCTCGAACGGCAGCCGATGACTGTCGAAAGCCTCCGTCAGCCCGATGTCGTGGAGCAGCGCCGAGACGTAGTAGAGCTCGTCATCGAAGGCGATCCCGTACGCTGTGCCGTGCATCGCTCCCCAAAGGTAGGAGCGGACGCAGTGGTTGAACAGCGCGGGCGAGCAGAAACGGGTGGCCACCGACAGCGCCGCCACGGCGGCGGGAGTCTCCGGAAACATGGGTCCAACTTTTCATCCGGCCGTCAGGTCTCGATGTCCGACCTTGGCCGCATGCCAGCGGTGATACCCGATGCGGGGGTCACGCTGATCAAGCCCGCGCCGTTGCACCCAGCCGATGGCCCTACCTTGGCGGATCGTCGACCTTGAGCTTGTCTCCCGTGTTGGAGACGAAGATGACCGGCAGCTTCACCTGGTGTTCTCCGTGAGCACATGGTGAGCGCCCCGGCAGCGCCGCCCCAGTAGACGAACCCGCAGGAGCAATGCGCGGCAGTAGCCTCGACGAGGATCTCCACACCCCGTGACCCCGACTTGCGCATTCTTTCTGCGATTACAGGACTGGAAAACCTTGGCAGTCAAGGTCTTTTGCCTCGCTCCGAGCGTTACCAGGAGATCGCTTTGGGGAGTCGAATGACCGCAGCCGATCAAGAGGCTGCCTCTGGGCCCTGACCTTGGATGACCTTGTATGTGTAGTGGGTTTGTAGCGATTCTGTGGGCGTGGTGCGGTACCGTCCCGCTGTCGTGATCAACTTTTCTTAATCCCAACTGGAACAGGACATCACTGGCCGTGGGTCGATGTCCAGCCGCATGGAAAGGGGTATCCAATGTCGGAACGTGAAGGAAATCTCGTACGGAAGGTGGCCTTGACGGCCGCCGCGTTCGCCGCCGCGTCCGCGGTCGGGGTCGGAGCAGCCGGTGCCGCTTCGGCTGCCGAGTCCTCTCAGGCGAATCTCTCCGAGGTCGCGGCGACCACCGACCAGAACAGCGCGCTCGGTGCGGTGCTGAACCGGGTGACCGCCGACGACGACGTCTTCCGTCCGGCCGGCACTTTCAACAGGTGACGGAGCGGGTTCGTTCCCCTGGCTGATCGGGCCGTGTAGCGGCTTGCTGGGACCCGAAGGGCAGAGAGGCGAAGGACATCGTGATCGAGCTACCGATCGTGCGGGCGAAAGAGCGAGCTGCCGAATGGCCGACTCAGGACGTGACCGATCAGGCGCTTGAGGATCCGTACTGGCGCCCTCTGCCCTTCGTGGAATTCGCTCTCAAATTCCACGGCCGGTGCAACCTGGCCTGCGACTACTGCTACATGTACGAGATGGCCGACCAGAGCTGGAAGAACAAACCGGTGGCCATGTCACGCAAGACGATCGACCAGGTCGCCTTCCGGCTCGGAGAGCACCTGCGCGCTCACGCCGACGAAATTGCGGGAGCGTCGGTGCGGATGCATGGCGGCGAAGCGCTGCTCGCCGGCGCGGATCAATTCGCGTACGCGGCGCGAGCGTTCCGGAACGCCGCACCGTCCGACGTCCCGCTGCGGCTCGTCACCACCACGAACGGCGTGCTCCTTTCTGACGAGAACCTCTTGAACGTCCTGCGCGAACACCGCATCGGTGTCACGGTCAGCCTCGACGGCGACAGGGAAGGCCAGAACCGTCATCGCAAGTACGCCAACGGCCGCGGCAGCTATGACCTGGTGATGCGCGGCATCGAGGTTCTGAACCGCCCTGATTACCGTGACCTCTTCGACCTTGTGCTGTGCACCATCGACCTGGAGAACGACCCCCTGACCACCTACGAGGCGCTGCTCGCCACCGGGGCGCCGGCCGTGGACTTCCTGCTGCCGCTCGGCAATTGGTCGTCTCCCCCACCGGGATGGACCGCCGGGGACGGAGGCACCGCGTATGCGGACTGGCTGATACCGATCTTCGAGCGCTGGTATTCCACGGTGCCGATTCCGGCCGGTGTCAGGCTCTTCGAGAACATCATGACGTTGTGCCTCGGCGGTCATGCCTACACCGAAGGACTGGGGCTCAACCCGTTCCAGCTCATCGTCATCGAAAGCGACGGAACCATCGAACTCGGCGACGCTTTGAAGTCCGCCTACGAGGGTGCCCCCTACACCGGCTTGAACGTCTTTCGTAACACGTTCGACGACGCGCGACTCCTTCCGGGCGTCGTCGCCCGGCAACGAAAGGTGGCCGGCCTGTCGCCGATCTGCGTTTCCTGCTCGATCCGGGATATCTGCGGGGCCGGCGAGTACAGCACTCGATACCGCGCCGGCTCGGGATTTCTCAATCCTTCCGTCTACTGCGCCGATCTGGCCAAATTGATCTGCCACATCCGCGACCGGGCGCTCACCGACGTGGAACGGTTGAGGGCCGAGCGGGCGGCGGCAGGCTGAGAATCGGAGCCGGGGGTCCGCATCCCGCCCCGTGAACAGAGCAGGCCATGCCAACCTGATCGGTATCAGTGCTTGTCGCCGAAGGCCGCTGCCTGGTCGAGCAGGAGTCGGCCATTCCTTCGCCTGTCAGCCGAGGACGTCGACTGGTCGAGGACGCCGCCGACGCCTGATCCTGGTCAAGGACGGGTTTTTCGGGTGCGATCTCTGCGGTGACCCGTCGCGACCCTCTGGTGATCCGCGAACGGCACAATCTCCCGCATGCTGTTCCGGCTTTCGGCACTTCCAAGCCTGATCATATGTATGGTGGCCGCGCTCACGGCGTGTACCGTGGCACCGGCCTCCTCGCCCTCCGCAACCCCCAGCGTCCGGCAGGCAGCTCAGCCGACCCCCTCCCCCTCCGAGGTCAGCCTTCCACCCGGAGTGCATCGATATCGCGCCACCGAGCTGAGGCCGGGCGACTGCATTGATCCCTTACCTGACGACTTCATGGTGACGGTCGTTCCATGCGATCGGCCGCATGTGGCGGAGTTCGCCACCACGTACGTCATCCCTGACGGACCGTTTCCGGGGATGGGGATATGCAGCGCCTGGCAGAGAACGGGTGGAGAAGCGGAAGGATGAGGTCATCGTGAGCGGCCTGGTGCCTTCGGCGGAAGACTGGCCTCGGCATAGGACGATTTACTCTCGCGATCGCCGTCGGCCAAGGATCGTCGCTGGTTGGGCGGGTCATTATGTAGTGCAACATGGCCAGAAAAGATCATCTCGCGGTGACCTGCGAAAAGGGGTCAACAACCCAAGATGACGATTGCACATCGTCGATGTGCGGCTACCGTGCCGGCATTGGCGAGCCGTGCGGTGCAGCGGACCGGACAGGTGTTGCATCGATCAGTCCGCCGGCCGGACGGCGTCGACGAGGTCGTCGCCGCAGAATGAACCCGGAAAGGCCCATCCCCGGCGGGCCTGATACGCAAAGTTGATCATGAAGGGTGCCTCCGTTGTTGGAACTGCGAGATAAACGGTTGGACATGTCTCACGGCGAGCGTGTCCACCGATACAGCGATGTCGCGAGCGCGTTGGCATTGCACAGTGACCGGCAGCTCAGCGAGTCGCTGGAGCAGGCGCAGCTTCTGGGGACGGGGATAGGTGGCAACTCGGCCCTGCTGGCCATCGATGGCGTGCCGGTCTTCGTCAAACGAGTACCACTGACCGACCTGGAGCGCCGCGCGGGCAACGTCATGTCCACGGCCAACCTGTTCGGGCTGCCTCCGTTCTGCCAGTACGGGATCGGTGGGCCGAGCTTCGGTGCGTGGCGTGAACTCGCGGCCGGCGTCATGACGACCAACTGGGTCCTGGCCGGGCGCAGTGCAGCCTTCCCACTGCTGTATCACTGGCGGGTGCTGCCGGGAGCGCCGCCGCAGACCGATCAGCTTGCCGACGTCGAGGCGGTCGTGCAGTACTGGGATGGGTCACCGGCGGTACGGGATCGCCTCCATGCTGTCGCGCAGGCTTCGGCCAGCATTGTGCTGTTTCAGGAGTTCATCCCCTACAACCTCAATGACTGGCTGGCCGCTCAGCTCGCCGCCGGCCAGGACGCCGCGGTAGCGGCGAGCGCCATGGTCGAGTCGTGCCTGCGCGCCGACGTGGCCTTCATGAACAGCCAGGAGCTGATGCACTTCGACAACCACTTCCGCAACATCCTCACCGACGGTGAACGCCTGTACATCGCCGACCTCGGACTGGCGACCTCCTCCCGGTTCGACCTGTCCAAGCAGGAGATCGAATTCCTGAACCGCAACCGTACCCACGACCTCGGTTACGCGCTGATGCGGCTGGTCAACTGGCTCGTCACCGACATCTGCGGAGTGCCGGTGCCACGGAACGGCGTGCTGGAACAACGCAACGAGTACATCCGCGCGTGCGCGGACGGCGCGGATCCCGCTGGTGCTCCGCCGGCTGTTGCCGCAATGCTTCGCCGATACGCTCCCGTGGCGGCGGCCATGAACGACTTCTACTGGGACCTGTTCTGGTCCGATCGGCGGACAACGCCGTATCCGAGCGAGAAGATCGAACGAGCCATGAGCGCGATGCGTTGATCGTCGCAGACACGACAGTACGGACGCCAAGCCGCCTTCGCCAAAGCGCATATGTTCGCGCGAACCTGTGCAAGGTGATGCCGAACAGTGACGCGGGCGCCACTTCGTCCAGGATCGCGCACGGCGTACGGCCGCTGGACCCCTCGTGGGTGCGCCCGCGCGGGGTCCGCTCCTGGCCGGTCAGGGTCGTACGTAGCGCCGGAACATGGTTCCCGAGGCGAAGGAACGGTGCTCGACCAGGCGCAGCCGCAGTGCTTCTCTCACGGGCAGGTACGGCTTGCCACTCCCGACGATCACGGGGAAGGCGTACACCCGGGCGCGGCGGGTCTCCGGCCTCGTCCTTCGGTTCGGTCGGCGGCGCCTGCTCGCCGCGCGCGGTGGCCGGGTCGAGGTGGGCGAGCGCGTGGATGGTGCGCGGGACCGCCTCGACCCCCCCCGTGCGCTGGAGCGCGAATCCCTGCGCTCAGGCTCCGGGGAACTGGTTCTCGCCGCCGGTTCGAGCCAGCGACTCGGCGGCGTGGCGCCAGATCTCCGCGGCCAGGTCGAAGTTGGCGCGCTCCTGCGCCTGCTCCGCCAGCGTTCGAAGGCCCCGCATGCCTTCATCCTGTTTACCGTCCAGCAGCAGGAGCTGGTTGCGCAGCACGTCCAGGCGGATCTGCTCCTGATAGTCCAGGTGGTCGTGCGCGTCGGCGAGCCGGTCGAGCAGGGTGCGGGCTTCGTCGGTGTGCCCGGTGTGGAAGGCCAGGCGTGCGCGTAGCGCGAGCAGTTCCTGCTCGACCGTGGGTGTGCCGGCGAACGGCAGACACGCCTCGACCTCCTCGATACGGCGCCGCGCGGGCTCGGTCTCGGGCGGGGTCAGGTTGAGGTGGAGGCGGGCGGCGACGATTCGCAGCCGCACCCACATGGCCGGGTCGAGGCGGCCTTGGAGTTGCTCCAGGGCGTCGTTGACCAGCTTCAGCGCGACCTGGGGCTCGCCCTGGCGGAGCCGGACGCCGGCCACGGTCCACGCCGCCTCCGCCAGGAGCCTGCCGGCGGGCAAGCTCGCGACCACGGTGAGCAGTTCGTCGGCGTGCTGCCGCGCCTCGGCCATCCGGCCCGCCTCGGCCAGCGAGGACACCAGTGCCAGGAGGGTGTCGGCCACGATGCGTGTCGTCAGGCCCTCGTCGACGGCCAGGCGGTAGGCGCTGATCGCGGTCTCGACCGCGGCCGGAACCTGGCCCGCCCCGCGTTGTGCGCGCGCCAGTCGCGCCCGTGCCCGGGCGCGCAACTCGGGCAGGTCGAGCTCTTCGGCGAGCGCCACCAACTCGTCCAGGCAGCTGCGCTCCTCGGTGTGCTCCATGTTGTGGCGTCGCCATTCGGCGACTTGCCACAGCGCTTGCCAGCGCAGCAGGGGGTCCTCGCTGCCCGCCGTACGCAGGGCTCGGCCCAGCAGCTCGCCGGCCTCGTCCACGTCGAGTCCGACGGTGGTGGCCAGGCTGCGCGCCAGCGACCAGTCCGGCGGTTCGGCCAGGTCTTCGGGGGCGACGCCGAGCTGACGGGCCAGGTGGGCCACGGCCTCGTCGGTGGGGGGTCGGGCCCCGGACTCCAGGCGGGAGAGGTATCCGGTGGACATCCCCTCACCCGCGAGCTCGGCCTGGGTCAGGCCGCGTTCGGTCCTCAGCTGCTTGAGCCGTCGGCCGAAGGCGGGCTGCGTCAGCATCTGTCGTCTCCTTGCCAGGTGAGAGCGCGGGCCGACCGGCCCTCTGCCGCAGCTCATGTTAGCCATCCCGACACCTGCTTGGCAAATCTTTGCCAAGACACATGACAGCGCCAAGCTGTTTGGCAAACGGACAAGGAAAGTAGTTGCCAGAGCTCTGGCAATGCCGTTACCGTTCTTGGCATGACGAACTCACGGCGACTCGCCAACCGCACCGTTCTGATCTCCGGCGCCAGCGTGGCCGGCCCCGCTCTGGCCTACTGGCTGAGCCGCTACGGATTCACCCCCACCGTGGTCGAGCTGGCCCCCGAGCTGCGTGACGGCGGCTACAAGGTCGACCTGCGCGGCGTGGCCATGCAGGTCGTCGAGCGGATGGGCATGCTGGAGGCCGTACGGCGGGCAAGTACCGCCATCCGCGGCGGCTCGTGGGTCGCCGAGAGCGGCAAGCCCCTGGCCAACCTGGGCCCCGACCTCATCGGCATGCGGGCTCCCGGCGACGACGAGGTGATGCGTGGCGACCTCGCCCGGCTCCTCTACGACGCGACACGTGACAGCTGCGAATACCTGTTCGGCGACACGATCACCGGCCTCCACGAAGGCCCCGACGGCGTCGACGTCACCTTCCGCCACGCCCCGCCACGCCGCTTCGACCTCGTCATCGGCGCCGACGGGCTGCACTCGACCGTACGCCGCCTGGCCTTCGGCCCGCAGGAGCGCTACGTCCACCCCCTCGGGATGCACGCGGCCGTCTTCACCGTCCCCAACCACCTCGGACTCGACCACTGGGAGCTGCTCTATCCGACGCCCGGCAAGGTCGTGAACGTCTACGCCACCAGGCTCGACACCGCGAAGGCGCAGTTCGTGTTCCCGAGCCCCGCCATCCTGCCCGACCGCTTCGACAGGGCCGCGCAGCAGCGCATCTTGACCGAGGCGTTCGCCGGCGTCGGTTGGGAGAGCGACGCGCTGCTGCGAGCCATGCCGCACTCGCCGGACTTCTACTTCACGCCGGTCAGCCAGGTTCGCATGGAGCACTGGTCAACCGGCCGGATCGCCCTGGTCGGCGACGCCGCCTACAGCCCGTCCCCGCTGTCCGGGCAGGGCACCAGCCTCGCGCTGGTGGGTGCGTACGTGCTCGCGGGTGAAATGAGCGCGGCGGCGGGCGACCATCGTGCGGCCTATGCCGGATATCGGGAAGCGATGCGCGGGTACGTGGACGTGAATGTGGCGCTCGGCGCGAGCAACGCCGCGCAGATGGTCGCGGGCAGCCCGATGCAGATCAAGATGCAGACCACGATGATGCGGCTGGTCAACCGCCTGCCGTGGAAGGATCTGGCGATGCGGCCGATCATGAAGCCGCTCAACGAGGCCGCCAACGCGCTCACGCTCGCGGCGTACTGAGCCTCGAACAGCCCGTCACCCATGAGTTCAAGGACGAGGCCGTCCGGATAGTGCTGATGCGGGCGGGACGGACAAAGACCCTGTCAAGACTTTGACCGCATTGTCCGGCTCGGTCCGGGACCGGGGTACACCACGAGCGTGAACAGGCACACACCGATGCACAACAAGCCGACCGCGGTGAACAACCCTGACACGAAGCCCACTGCGCGATGACCAGCACGTCCTACGAACTCAGCCGGACCGGGGTCCTCCTGGTCGATCCCTACAACGACTTCTTGTCCGAGGGCGGGAAGATCTGGCCCCGGTTGAAGGAGATCGCCCAGCACGTAGGGCTTCTGGACAATCTACGCGCGGTGGTCGCCGCTGCACGGGAGGCCGGGATCCAGGTATTCGTCGTTCCGCATCGGCAGTGGCAACCCGGAGACTACGACGACTGGAACCACCCCAATCCCACCCAGCGCGGGATCCAGGAACGCCATACCTTCGCAAGAGGCAGCTGGGGCGGCGATTGGCACCCCGATCTCGCCCCCCAGGACGGCGACGTCGTCGCCAAGGAGCATTGGGCACAGAGTGGCTTCGCCAACACCGATCTCGACCTGATGCTCCGGCAGCACGGCATCACCCACGTCATCGTCATCGGCCTGCTCGCCAACACCTGCATCGAGTCGACCGGCAGGTACGCCATGGAGCTCGGATACCACGTGACCCTGGTCCGGGACGCGACCGCGGCCTTCACCGCGGAGATGCTGCACGCGGCTCACGAGCTGAACGGGCCGACCTACGCACACGCCATCACGACGACGGCGGACCTCCTCACGGCGATCCGGTCCGCTCGGTAAGCGATCACCGGCAGGCCACGCCTATGGATCCGCCGCCGAGTTTCCGGGCCTGCCGCACGACCGATCGACCCCGCGCTCGTCCTCGACGTCGTCAGGGTTGAGATCGGCGTACAACGCCCTCAATGGGCAGGTTCTTCCCGGACGGGCCCCTGTACCGCGGTGATGCTGCCGAGGATGAGACAAACGCCCGGCGAGATTGCGCCGGAGCTACCGGGTGGTGAGGGTGCCGGTGGCGTGGAGTGCGTCGCCGGTGTCCACGCCGAGGCGGGCTGACCAGGTCAGGGCCTCATCGAGGGAGGCGTCGTTTTCTCTCAGGCGGGCGGCAGCGAGCGTGGGCGGCACCTTGCCCGTGTCCAGCAGAAGGTTCCACTGGCGCGCGGTGAGAGCCAGGTAGCGCAGATCGGGCAGGTCCGCCAAGACAGTCAGCTCGTGGACGACGGCCCGGGAGAGGTCCAGGCAGCGCAGGTTGGAGATGGTGCGCAGCGGGGCGAGGTCGATGGCGGAGGTGGTACCCAGCTCCAGCGAGGTGAGGTGGCGGTGGCCTTCGAGCGGGGTCAGGCTGGAGCGTGCCGCGCGCGAGTTCAGCCGTACGGTGCCGAGCCGGTTCAAGCGCAACCCCCGCTGGTCGCCCGGCCTGGAAGAACTCTTGCCCGAAGTTCTTCCGGCAGGAGGGTCGACCAGGCGGCCTGCCGCCACTCGGGCGGGAACAAGGGGTTGTGACCGATGACGGCCACCCGATGGCTCGGCCAGGCGCCATCCGCGTCGGTGTCGATGATCAGCAGGGCACGCAGCCGCTCGTCCACGTCGTTGCGTGCGTATGTGCCCTGCGTATGGAGGGCTGCGTGCGTGCGGACGAGGTGTTCGAGTTCGGCCAGGTCGGCGTGGTCGCGTACCGCCGCGGGCACCCAGTCCGTTCCCATGACCGGCCATCGTAGGGGGTGCGTTGAACCCGAGAATCCGCGGCAGCCAGGATCATCTCCTCCTGTCCACGAGCCGGGGGTGGAGGGCGTCCGTGATCGGAGGCCCAGGCTATGGGCCGAGCTTCCCGGGATTCGTCCGGTCTCGGTGCTGCTGAGCGATGGCGCTCCTTCCCGGTCGAGCCCGGCGTGTGGACCCCGACGCCTTCACCGACTACTCGCCGTTCTGGGGGTGGACGGGCTGGGGCCCCGGCGCCGATGCTGGGATGCAGTACCGTCGTGCTCATCGGCCGACTGGAGAGCCGCATGCAGACCCGTACCTGGACTCGCCGTACCGCCGCCTCGGCAGCCGCCCTGGTTACCGTGCTGTCGCTGTGCACCACTCCGGCCAGTGCGAACGCCGGGTCGTCCACGAACACGAACGTGGTCCGCCCGCCGCAGTGCGGCATGATGCCAGCCGACGGCGAATCGGGCGCCAAGCGCCCGGTGTGAGGTCCGCCTGCCGGCCCGCCATGCCCGCATCCATCGAGGATGACGGCCATGACGTCACTACCCATCACCGCCGTTTCTCTGTGGACGGCCCAGGCGATCACCACGAGAGCGGCCCACGGGCGAAGGTATCCATATGTCGTACACGGTTCGGCCCCTGGACGCCGTCTCCTGGGCCGCCTTCGCGGAGCTCGTCGAGCGCAACAACGGTATCTTCGGTGGGTGCTGGTGCGTCGGTTCTCATCCGGAGGGCAACCAGAGAGGGGTCGGCCGTCGCGCGGTCAAGGAGGACCGGGTCCGTACGGGTCGCGCTCATGCCGCGCTCGTCCTCGACGAGCACGGCACCGCGCAGGGATGGTGCCAGTACGGCATCCCCGATGAGCTCCCCGGGATCAAGCACCGGCGCGCGTACGACAAGGAAGCGCCGCCCCGCCCGGACTGGCGGATCACCTGCTTCTACGTCGACGGCCGGCATCGCGGCCAGGGCGTCGCACGGATGGCCCTGGAAGGCGCGCTCGACCAGATCGCCCTGGCCGGGGGCGGCCTCGTCGAGGCCATCTCCGAGCTGACCACCGGCCGCGAGCCGCCGGGCCGTTCCCTGGTGCGGGTGGTCAGCCAGATCGAGACCGCCTCGAGCCCGCGAGCCACCCGGCCGGGAGATCTCAGGTCGGAACGTCCATGCGTTGCGTGCCGACGACCGCCAGCAGGCGCAGCGCCTGTTCGGACGGCGAGCCGGGGACCGCGGTGTAGATCACGACCCGCTGGTCCCGGTCGGTGATGTCGAGAACATCGCAGTTGACGGTGACCGGGCCGACCAGCGGATGCTGGAAGGTCTTCGTCATCATGGGTGCGCCGGCCACGTCGTGGGAGTCCCACAGACGGGCGAACTCCTCGCTTCCCTCGTGGAGCTCACGCACCAGCTCGGCCACCTCGGGGTCGTCAGGGTAGCGGGCGGCGGCGGCGCGCAGGTGGCTGGCCGAAGAACGGGCGAACTCATCCGCATCCGACACCCCGTACAACCGCCGTCCCTGAGGGTGCGGGCCGAGGAAGACGCGGCGCACCAGATTGCGGTCGCGCCGCGACAGGGCGGAGAAGTCCTCCATGAGCGCGGCCGCCAGGTCGTTCCAGGCGATGATCTCGTACATCGCGGACGTCACGATCGCGGCGGCCTGCGGCAGCCGCCGCAGCAGGTCGAGGATGCTCTGGCGCACCTCGCGCGAGGGCCCCGGCGCGGGGGCGGGCGGTGCGCCGGCGAGGCGGTGGAGGTGGTCGCGCTCGGCGTCGGACAGGCGGAGGGCCCGCGCCAGCCCGGCCAGCACCTCCTGCGACGGGCGTGGACCGCGGGCCTGCTCCAGCCGGGTGTAGTACTCGGTCGAGATGAAGGCCAGCTGCGCCGCCTCCTCGCGGCGCAACCCGGGCGTACGGCGGCGCGGCCCGGCAGGCAGCCCCACGTCAGCGGGGATGATCCGCTCGCGCCTGCTGCGCAGGAAGGCCGCCAGTTCTTGTCTGTCCATACTCCCAGCTTGCACGAATGCGCGCAGTCCTGGCATGTACCGGTTGTACCTGGATAAGCCCGGCACACTGGCGGAGGCTGACTGTCATGCACAACGCCAACGACACGTCTATAGGGCTGCTGGCAGGCAAGGTCGCCTTCATCACCGGCGCCGGGCGCGGCATCGGCGCCGCCGCGGCGCGGCTGTTCGCCCGGGAGGGTGCCCGGGTGCTGCTCGCGGCCCGTACGGAGGAACAGCTGAAAGCGGTGACCGAGGAGGTACGGGCGGCGGGCGGAACCGCCGGCTACGTGGTCTGCGACCTCGCCGACGCGGCCAGCGTGCGCGCCGCCGTCGATCGCGTCGTGGACCTGTACGGCCGGCTCGACGTCGCCTTCAACAACGGCGCGACCATCACGCCGCCCGGCCCGATCGACCAGGTGAACGAGGCCGACTTCGACCTCCTCTACGCCGTGAACCTCAGGGGCCCGTGGCTGGCCATGACCGCCGAGATCGCCGCCATCCGGGCCACCGCAGGCACGGGAGCCATCGTCAACAACTCCAGCATCGGCAGCCTGATGGGCAACCCCGAACTGCCCGCCTACGGGGCGATGAAGCGGGCCGTCAACAGCCTCACGGAATCGGCCGCCATCATCTACGGCCCCGAAGGAATCCGCGTCAACGCGATCGCCCCCGGCAACACGCTGACCGAGATGATCCGTACGTGGGAGGAGCACTCCCCCGGTCTCGTCGAGCGGCTCAAGGCCCGGACCCCGCTGCGCCGCGCGGCCGATCCCGACGAGATCGCCCAGGCCGCCGCCTGGCTGCTCAGCGACCGCGCCTCCTTCGTGACCGGCACCGTCCTCAGGGTGGACGGCGGCGCACGCGCCTGACCTGCGACGGGTGGGATTTCGGCGCGTTGCTCGCGCTTTCGGGGCAATCAGGGCTCGCCGGCCTGAGGGGTCACGCGGAGCCGCAACATCCAGGTGTGGCGTCCGTTGAGCTTGTCGGACGTCTCCTCGGCCCCCACGACCGCCGCGTTGCACGGCAGCGCCACCGCGCGTTCCTCCGGCGTGAAGGTCCGCAGCGAGGCGGATTCCAGGCTCGCGAACGAGAGGAAGCCCATGGTGAGCACGCCCGCGGCCAGGAAGAGGCACGCCGCGCTGACGTACGCCCCGGCCCGGGCGTGCGGCTTCCGCCTCAACACGAGGAACAGCACCACGCCCACGATCAGTGCGATGACGGCGAATGCCCCGAAGACGATCGATGCCATCTTTCGTCCTCATGCTGATGGGCGGAGTCTGGTGGGCCGGCCTTGTCCGTTGCGATGCCGGTAGTTGATCAGGCATCGCCTGCATGGCGACTGAAGGCCGCCTGATCGCGTGGTGGTGACGGACAGCTCCGGGGGCCGCGGCCGATCAGGCGCTGGCCGCTGCCCGCCAGCGTCGCAGGATGTCCTCGTCGTCACGGTCACCGTGCCAGGAGGCTTCCTCGTCGATCGCGTGCGGCAGCCAGTCGTGGTAGTCCGGGGCGTCGGGCGTGATGTCCCTGGTGCCGTCGATGCGGGTGCCGTCGGGGAGCACGGTGGAGGTCGGGACGCGAAGGACGCCGCCTGCCAGCATGATCGCGGTCATGTGCTTCATCCCCTCCGTCCCATCTGCCACGGTTCTCTGCCCAGCATAGCGGCCCGGTGCGCCATCGGCAGGGGTGCCGCTCAGCGGATCCCGTACCGTCCCGCGAACCAGGCATAGGCCTGCCGGGCCGCGTCTTCATCCCCGAACAGCTCGATGAGCCGCCGGGCCCGCCGGACCAGCACGCAGGCGAAGGCTTCGGCGTACAGCTCGGTGACCGCCGCCCGGTAAGGCGGGGCGAGGCGTCCGGCGCTCGCGGCGTGCAGGGCCGTCCAGAACGGGGTCTGGGACGGCATGCCATCCATGTCGTCGGCCGCGTGCCCCAGCTCATGGCCCGCCACACTCGCCGACGGCGAGGGCACGCTGCCCACCCCGATCATGCGTCGCCTCGGGTCGTAGACGCCGGCGCTGCGCTCCCACCCGCCCTGCTGAACGGGCAGCGGGATGCCCCGCAAATGCTCGAAGCCCGGTAAGTCCGGCACGGCCCCGGGTCCCACGACGATCCCGCCGCCCAGATGAGCGGCCAGCCGGGTGCCCAAGGCGCGCGGCACCGCGGACAACGTCATGATCGCCAACAGGGTTTCGGCGGGAGGGAACGTGCCCGGACCCCATGCCCGGTGGACGCGATCTTCGAGCGCGCCGACATGAAGCCAGCCCGGCCGTCCTCTGCTCTGGCTGGCCACCCACGTCCTCTGGTCGTCGCTCCGGCAACTGCCGACGTGCTTGGCGCATGAGATGGCAGGCGCGACAACACAGTCGTTGATCGCGAACTTTAGCGTCCGGCGGGGCGCGTCGCACCTCCACCCGGCACGGCCATCACCACGGAGGTGGGTTGTCGAATCCGGGCAGGCCGTTCGACATAAGGGTGTAAGCCAGTAACAAGCACCTGGAAGGACAGCCACCATGGCTCAGTACGCGATCCTCATCCACACGAAGGCCGAGGTTGTTCCCGGAGCGCGGGAGGCCCACGAGCGCCACTTCGACGACATGGTGAACTCCGGCGCGCTGGTCGCGGCCTTCGCCCTGCAGCCCGCCGACACAGCCACCTCGATCCGCGGCGACGTGGTGACGGACGGCCCGTTCGTCGACGCCAAGGAGGTCATCGCCGGGTTCGCCATCATCGAGGCGCCCGACCTGGATGCCGCTCTGAAGATCGCTCGGGCCAATCCCGCCACCCAGCAGGGCGGCGGTGTCGAGGTGCGGCCCGTCGAAGGTGGCTTCATCGCGGATCGGCCCGCCACGGCATGACGCCCCCGGCGGACGTCGAATCGGCGGTCGCGGACGCGTACCGTCGCGGATGGGCCCTGGTGCTCGCCGCGACGGCGGGCGTCGCACGCGACGTGGACCTGGCCGAGGAGTGCGTGCAGGAGGCGTACGCCGCGGCCCTGGCGAGCTGGGCCCGCGACGGGATCCCGGACACGCCGGAGGCATGGCTCACCACCGCGGCCAAGCGCCGCGCGATGGACGCGGTGCGGCGCGAGCAGACGTTCCGCTCGAAACTCCCGCTGCTGGTGGAGCCCGAGGAGACGGAGGACGAGCCGGCCGTCGTCGAGCCGGAGGACGTGGTGCCGGACGAGCGGTTGCGGCTGATCTTCATGTGCTGCCACCCGGCGTTGGCGCAGGAGGCGCAGCTGGCACTCACGCTGCGGCTGGTGTGCGGGGTGACGACCGCCGATGTCGCCCGGGCGCTTCTGGTGTCGGAGCCGACGATGGCCGCCCGGATGACCCGTGCGAAGAAGAAGATCTCGGCCGCGCGGATCCCCTTCCGGCTGCCGGAACGCGCTGAGCTGCCGGATCGGCTGCGCGCGGTGCTCGGCGTGATCCATCTGCTGTTCACCGCCGGGCACACCGCGCCGTCCGGCGCGTCGCTGGTGCGTACGGACCTGGTGGACCAGTCGATACGGCTGGCCAGGACGTTGCGGGAGCTGATGCCCGACGAGCGGGAGGTGCGGGGGCTGCTCGCGCTGCTGCTGGTCACCGATGCCCGGCGCGCCACCCGGGTCGATGCGGGTGGTCGCCTGCTGCGTCTGGAGGACCAGGATCGATCGCTCTGGGACCGTTCGGCGATGTCCGAGGCGCACGGCCTGATCGTGGACGGACTGCGCGGCGGGCGACCCGGCCGCTATGTCCTGCAGGCCGCGATCGCCTCCCTCTACGCCGAGGCGCCGTCCTACGACCAGACGGACTGGCCGCAGATCGTGACCCTGTACGACGAGCTGCTGTCGGTGTGGCCGTCACCGGTGGTGGCGTTGAACCGCACGGTGGCGGTGTCCATGGTCTCCGGGCCGGCGCGGGCGCTGGACGAGGTCGCGGAGCTGGAGAAGGACGGCCGGCTCGCGCGATACCAGTACCTACCGGCGATCAAGGCGGACCTGCTGCATCGGCTGGGCCGCCGGGAGGAGGCCTCGATCGCCTACCGCCAGGCGCTGGAGTTGACCGGAAACGAGGCCGAGCGCGAGTTCCTGACCGAGCGCCTCGCCGGTCCGCATCGGGGGCTGCCTCATCCGTCCTGAAGAGATACCCGGAACTCAGCGCCCATAGTGGGCAGCGAGACTTTCGATCGTGTGGAGCTCCTGGTCGATTTTCGCGAGGGCGGCGCGGCGGTGGTGCGAATCGTTTTGGCCGGGCTCCGGGGTCTGCCCGCGCCGGTGTTCGAGATGCGCCAGCAGGGTCTCGCTGCCCAGGCGGCGGGCGGCGAAGGCGATGACGACTGTGGCGGACTGCATCAGGCACCAGCCCGGCCGGAGCCTGGCGTCCATCGCGTCCTCGCGGCCGGCGCTGTCCTGCACCAGCAGGCGCAGGAACTCGCCGCGCTGCTCGATGACGCGGACATGGGCGACGCCGGGTTCGTAGCGGGGGGTGGCGTGTTCCAGGTCCGCGACGACCTGCCACACCGCCTCGAAGGGGGCGGCGATGCGGCGCTGCCCGACGACGGCGCCGGGCAGGGCGGCCGCGAGTATGGCCAGGCGGTCGATCGGGTCGATATCGGGGTGCGCCACAGGATCGTTCACGATTCCCACACCTCCCGGAACGCGGCCCTGGCCCGATGCAGCCGGGATTTCACGGTTCCTATCGGGATCCCCAACGTGTCGGCGATCTCTTGTTCGCTGAGGCCTTCTTGCGTACGCAACATCAGCACGGCGCGCTGGGAGACCGGCAGGCGTGCCAGGGCGTCATCGATGTCCACCAGCCCTTCCAGAGAGGAGACCTGGCCGGCCACGAGGGTTTCCTCCGCGGCGACCTCCAGGTCATGCCGGTGGGCGAGCCGGATCGCCGTCCGGACCGTGACCGACCGGACCCAGGTCATGATCGCTTCAGGGGCGCGCAGCGACGGCAGGCCCCGGAAGACCGCCAGCAGGGCCTCCTGCGTGGCATCGTCGGCCGCCGCCGGGGCGATCCGAGCGCACAATCGGCGGACGTACGGGGCCAGTTCGTCGAGAAGCCGGTCCAACGCGAGCGCGTCCCCCTGCTGAGCGGCGGCGACGTTCTCGGGGTCCACGCCAGGAAGATTACAAGAACATCAGCCGGAACCTTTCACGGGTTCCCCGCCACTTTCCAGCCAGGAGGACATCACGCAGAAGGGCTATCTTGTGAAATCAGATCTGCACATCGTCGGCGCCGGCCTGACCGGGCTCACCGCCGCCATCGAGGCGGCCGAACGCGGCTGGCGGGTGACCGTCGCCGAGGCAAACCCCCGGCCGGGTGGACGAGCACGCACGCTGGCGGCTCCCTACCGGGCCAACCTCGGCGCCCACGCGATCTACGTGGACGGGTCATGGTGGGCGTGGCTGGAGCGCCGCGGCCTCACCCCGCCCATCGTGGAGGCGCCGCGCCATGCCACCCTCGTCCGGGCCGGAGGCCGGCTCGGTCCGTGGCCGGCCGAACTCAGCCAGGTCATCGCCGCGCTACCCACCGAGGCGCCGGCAGCGGAGTCGTTGCGTGCATGGCTGCTCCGGCACGTCGACGCCAGGACGGCCGAGGCCATCGTCGGAGTGGTCTTCATCTTCACCTTCGACCACGACCCCGGGCGGCTTTCGGCCGCGTTCGCCCACCAGCGCCTGCGCCGGGCGATGGCCGGCGGCGTCCGGTACGTGACCGGCGGGTGGTCCACCCTGGTCGACCTTCTGGCCGAGCGGGCAGCCGGCCTCGGCGCGCAGATACGTACCCGGACACGGGTGCCCGCCCTGCCCGCGGGCCCGACGATCCTGGCCACCAGCCTGGCCACGGCGCGCCGGCTGACCGGCGACCGATCGCTCACCTGGCCCGGCGCCCGCGTGACGACCGTCGACCTGGGCCTGCGGGCCGACGGGGGCCCAGACTGGTTCCGGGTGATGGATCTCGATGACCGGATCTACGCCGCCCGCTACGGCCTCGCCGACCCCACCTTGGCCCCGCCCGGACACGAACTCATCCAGATCTCCGCCGCATGCGCCCCAGGCGAGCGGAAAGCCGACGCCGAACGCCGCGTGCAGCGTCTTCTCGACGAGTCCTGGCCCGGCTGGCGCGCGGCGCTGCAGTGGTACCGCGGCGCCCTGCGCACGGACTGCACCGGAGCCGTCGACCTGCCCGGGACGACCTGGCACGACCGCCCGGCCGTCAGGCGCGGCAACTCCCTCGCCGTGGCCACAGACCAATCAGCCGCGCCGGGACTGCTTGCCGAGGTCGGAATCAGCGCCGCGCAACTCGCCCTCCAGCAGCTCGGCGAAACCCCCAGGCTCGCTGAGGCCCACATGCGGGTCTGATTCTCGCCACGATCAAGGCCGGTCCCGGTGGACGTGCTCGGCTGGGACCCGTACAGACAGCAATCGGGGCTGATCGGCCGGAATGTCGGTCAGCACCCGGAGGTCGTCGCGTGCGGCTCGCGGTCGTTATCCGGGTTGCTCAAGCGAACGTGCTGAGCCGCGTAAGGCGAGTAGGCTGACCGCGCTTGCCCGCGACGATCAAGGAGCCGCTCATGACGACCGACCCGACGATGACCCGGATCGGCCAGGGGGTGGAGTTGCATCACCACCAAGGTCAGCGTGAAGCGGCTCGCGACCTGTTCGCGCAGATCTGGGATGACATCGGCGGCGAGCAAGGCGATCCGCTGCATGTTTGCGTTCTTGCCCACTCGATGGCCGATGTGCAGGACGACGTGCGTGAGGAGCTGATGTGGGATCTGCGGGCGCTTGCCGCCGCCGATCTGGTCACCGATGAGCAGGTGGCCCAAGCCGGGGTGCCGCTTTCGGTGGCCGGCCTGTATCCGTCGTTGCACCTGAACCTGAGTGAGTGCTACCGCAAGCTGGGCGATCTCGATCGCGCCCGTGAGCACCTCCAGCAGGCGCGGGACGGGATCGGCGTGCTTGGCGACGACGAGTACGGGCGGCTCATCAGGGGTGGCCTGGAGCAGGTGGCCAAGCAGTTGGGTGAGACCATCTGACGTCCTCAGGCCAGGACCTCCAGGGTCTCCAGCAGCTCCACCGGTGTCCGTCTCAGCACCCCTTAACGGCGCACCTTGAACCTCAGGTGCAGCACTCCTTCGCCCTGGATGACCACATGGGGATCCTCCAGCAGATGCTGCCCATCGATGCCGCCGAAGTAGCGTTTGCCCGACCCGAACACCACCGGCGCCACGTCCATCGCCACCTCGTCCACGAGGCCGGCCGCCAGGATCTGGCTGCCCACGTCGCCGGCGTTCACAGCGACGGTTCGCTCCCCGGCGAGCTCCTGGGCCTTGTCGATCGCTGCCGTCACGCCATCGACGAAATGGTACGACGCCTCGGGGTGCCAGCCCTCAGGCTTGGGCCGGTGGGACACCACGACCACGTGGTCACCCGCGGGCGGCCGACCCTCCCAGCCGTTCACCAGGTCGAACAGGTGGCGGCCCATCACGATCGTGCCGATCGCCTCCCACATCGACCGGACGTACTCCGCCGATGCACGTGAGACCTTGAAGCCGCTTCCGGCTCCGGAATGGTCGTACTGCTGGTCGCCGCCTTCGGTGATCGGGATGTCGCCGTTGAAGTACCAATCGTGGAGTGGCCCGACGTCGTCGTTCTTGTCGGCGATGAAGCCGTCCACCGACACCACGTTGTGCATGATCACTGTGCCCACAGGTTCTCCCTGGAATCTCCTTGCGCGTTCGTCCCCGATCCTGCCGCTCTCAGGGGCGAGTGGGCTTGTAAAAAATCAATCGGCGGGCATCGGACCGCTGTCCGGCGGGAACCCCCGCTCGGCGGGGAACCGGCGCCGCAGGTCCAGGTATTCCGTCGGGGTATGGCCGGTGAAGTCCTTGAACTCCCTGCTGAAGTGGGCCTGGTCGAAGTAGCCCGCCGTGTGGGCGAGCTGCGACCAGTCGACCGGACGCAGAGCGTCCACGGACACGATCAGCCGCGCGAACCGGTAGATCCGCGCCACCCGCTTCGGGGTGACCCCGACATGAGACTTGAACTGCGTGGCCAGGTGATTGCCGCTCACCCCGGCGGCATCGGCCAGCGCACCGACCGGGACCACACCGTGGGAGGTCTCCAAACACCAGCCTGTGTGCTGGACCAGGTCGAGACCGCGCGACGGCGCCTCGGCAAGCCGCGATCGCAGCTCCTCCTCCAACACCCGCAGTGCCTCGGCGGCCGACGTGAGGTCGCCGACCTGGTTGCGGATCCGATCCAGAGACCGTTGCCAGACGGCGTCGACCGGCACCCATCGGTCCCGCAGTTCGGTCGACGGCATGTCGGCGAACGGCGAGATCCCCCAAGGCTTGAAGTGCACCCCTACGAGCCGCACCGGTGTGGGGTACTCGAAGAGGAAACGCCTGGTCCATACCCCCATGAACCACCCATCGGTGAACACTGCGGGCGGTACCGAGGGATCGGAATCCCACAGGCGGACGGGTCCGCCCAGGTTGATGAACAGGTGTGCCGACGGCATCGGCGGGACGTTCATCCGTCGGTGGCGCGGCACTCCGGTCAGGCAGTAGATGTCGTCGATGAACCGGTCGAGCGGCGGCGCGGGCACCCGGACGACGTACTCCATGGAGTCAGTCTGGCCGACGAGGGTTCAGTTCCGATAACCCTCAGCCCCAGCGCCTTCCGCTCGATCGCCACCGCCGCGATCCCCGCCGCCGCCCTCATGGCCGTCCTCGGCACCGCGCCGAACGCCGCGCAAGCCGCTCCCGGCGGCGGAAAGCCGAACGCCGGTCAGGCCCCGAGGCCTCTCGATCCCAAGCGGTGCCGGCCCGGCATGTTCTGCATCTTCGCCGATCCGGACTTCAAGGGCGACGTCCTCGGGACGTTCGGCGATGTCGCCAACGTCGGCGTCGCCAGCCGGCGCATCGGCGGCTTCAACATCGGCTTCTTCGCCGACGATCTGACCACCGCCTACGGCAGCTGCTAGAGAGCCGGTCATGTAGCCGTCTTGCCGACGTCCGAGATTCTCGGCTCGACCCGCGTAGGAAAGCGCAACCCCGGCTGGTTGACCAGAATTGGCACCTTTTGCTGACTCTTACTCCGAGGGGCCCATAAACCGGTTGCGCGCCGGCCTGGGCATGCCGCCAGAATTGGCGCGTGACTGCGCCCGCCGACCTGGAGTTCCTGGTCGGGCTGCTGGCCGCGTGGGGGTTTCCCCCGGACACGACGATCATCCGAGCCGAGCAGGGGACCAACAACCAGACGTCCGTGCTCCGCCAAGGGGACCTCCGATTCGTGCTACGGGTCAGCCAGACCCTGTCCGCCGCGCAGGTCGGCGCCGAGCACCGGATCCTGCGGTGGCTACGGCAGGCCGGGCTTCCCTTCCAGGTGCCTGAGCCGGTCGCCGCGCTCAGCGGGGACACCGTGATCGAGACCGCGGCCGGGCCCGCCACCGTCTGCCGGTGGATCCCCGGCGTACGGCCCGACCTCACGGACCAGACGGCACTCGAGCGCTTCGGCCGGGCGGCCGGGCTCCTCGGCGAGACGTTGCTGGGCGTGCCGCCAGAAGACGGGCTGGGAGACTGGCGCGGCAATCCTCTGGCGCACCCCGCCGTACCGCACGTCGGCGCCCTTTGCCGTCAGCTGCGCGCCGCCGGGATCAGCGCGGAGCGGGCCGCCCACCTCGACGCCGTGGCACGCCGCGTCGAGCAGGAGTGGCCTGTGGGCGGCGGCGCACTGCCGACCCAGGTCATCCACGGTGACCTGGCGGCCTCGAACGCCCTGGTCGACGAGGACACCGGGGAGGTGAGCGGGCTGCTTGACTTCGAGTTCGCCGGGGTCGGCTTCCTGGTCCAGGACGTGATGGCGGCGCTGTTCAACAGCGGGGCCCTGGAGACGCGCGACTGGCAGCTCCGCACGGCGGCCTTCCTCCGGGGGTACGCCTCGGTCCGCCCGCTGGACGCCGCCGAGGCCGACGCCCTCCCCGGGCTGCTCCTCGCCCGGGCAGTCGGAAGCGCCCTCTGGCGGGCGGGCCGTTGGCTGAACGGGAAAGCGCAGCTCGACGAGGTCGCCGACCGAATCCGCAAGCTGGAGGAAACGACCCGCTGGCTCGACGCCAACGGCGGAAAGCTCCGGTCACTCGCGGCTACCGGCGGGCACGGCTGACTCGGAATTACGGCTGGCGCGAGCTCCACGGCGAAGCTCGGCACCTCGATGTTTTCGCAGGTCGGAGAGTTCAGGGTCCGGCTCATGGCCGGAATTCCCGTCATCTCGGTTGAACCCGCCGCGACGCTCGACGGAAACGCCGGTTGGCCTCCCAGGCGGGCCTGACCCGGCTGTTGCACCCGATCAACACCTGGACCCGGACGAGCGCGAGCGCCTGCGGCCGCCTCCACGAAGACCGGTCACGACTGCGACGCACCTCCGTCAGCCGCGTGGACTAAACGGCCGTGCCCGCGGTGCGCCGGGCGGGTTCCCGGGTGCGGAGAGCAGGAACGGCGCCAGGTGGTTGATCTGGAAGGTGCGCTCGCGCCTGTCAGGGGTCAGGGCGCGGGAGGAGAACAGGGCGCCGGCGTTGTTGGCCAGGACGTCGATGCGTGGACAGCGCTCCAGAAGTTCCCCGGCGAGGCGGCCGAAGTCGGCCAGGTGAGCGTGCGCGCCCGCGCTTTTCGCCACGGCGCGCGCGGCCAGCGTTCGGGCCGCCCGCGCGCAGACTGTTCAAGGACGGCCGCCGGCTCAGATCGGCGGGGGCCGTCCCGCTCCTGCTCGCGGAGCTCAAGCACGGCATGTCGGTCGCGTCAGGTGCTCTCAGCCGGATCGGAGACCTGCCCGCCATTCTCCTCGTGCGAGGCATTGCCTTGTGAGGCCGGCACCACGATCTCTTCGTTGTCTTTGTTACGAGTCATCCAGAGATAGACCAGCGCGCCGACGAACAGCACGATCGAAGTCCACTGGTTGATCCGCAGCCCCAGGAGCGTCACCGCGTGGTCCACCCCGCCGACCGGGTCTATCCGCAGCCCTTCGATCCAGAACCGCCCGAACGTGTAGCCAGCGACGTAAAGGGCGAACAGGCGGCCGTGGCGCAGCGTGAACCGCCTGCCGGCCAGGATCAGTCCGAAACCGAGCGCCGCGTCCCACAGCGACTCGTACAGGAATGTCGGGTGGTAGAGCACGCCTGGCTCGCCGCCGTGCGCCTGGTCGATCTCCAGGCCCCACGGCAACGTGGTCGGGCTACCGTACAGCTCCTGGTTGAACCAGTTGCCCCAGCGGGCGATCGCCTGCCCGAACGCGATGCCGGGCGCGACCGTGTCGGCCACGGCCGCCAGGGACAGCCCCCGGCGGCGGCAGGCCAGCCACATGCCCAGGCCTCCCAGGGCGACCGCGCCCCAGATGCTGAGCCCGCCTTCCCAAATGAACAGCGCCTGGTACGGCTCCTTGATCGCGCGCGGGCCGAAGTAGGTCTGCCAGTCGGTGATGACGTGGTAGAGGCGAGCCCCGATCAGGCCGAAGATCACTCCGGGGACCGCCAGGTCGCCGATCGTGCCCTTCTCGCCGCCGCGAGCGCGCCAGCGGCGCTCACTCAGCCAGATGCCGAAGCCGATCGCGATGATGAAGCACAATGCGTAGGCCCGGATCGGGATGAATCCGAGATACCAGACCCCTTCGGAAGGGCTGGGAATCGAGGCGAGAGGCATGCCGGTGAGGCTAGCCAACGCGAGGCCGCTTGGCCGCCTTCGTGACCTGATCGCGAGCCTTCTGCGACGTGACGCGACGTAGCCGAACCGGTGCGGCATCCGATGGCCGTTCGGTTGCTGCTCAATCCCCGCCGCCGAACAGGGCCGGGACGCCGACCTGCTGGTTCCTTGTAGGTCATCCAGCACCTGTGGCTGACGCCTCCACCCCGTCTGGCAGCAGGGTCGTGCTGGGGGAACGACCTGTACTCGGCGGTGACGGCGATCCACCGCCAGACGGCCACAACGACCACCATCGGGCCCGGCGTCCCCACGCTCGCCATGGCGATCACACCCGACGGTATTACGACCTACGATCACCGGCGCGCTGTCGACCGCGATCCCGGCCGCGCGGACGCCTTCGTTCGACGGCCCCTGCGTCGTCGTCACCCACCAGAAGCAGGGAGGCGTAACCCTGCTATGACCCGCCGAGCGCGGCGCGTCCCTGAAGACGCTGCGACCGTCACCGGTCCAGGGTCCCGGCCGGGCGTCTCAGGTCCACACTTCCGGGGGATGGGCCATGAGAAGTTGTGCGACGAACTCGCGCCGGCTGCGAACGCCGGCCTTGGTGAAGATCGACTTGAGATGGTCCTGCACGGTCAGTGGCGTCGTGCAGAGGATCTGGGCGATGTCGCCGGTGCTGCGGCCCTGCACGATGCGCAAGGCGACCTCGCGTTCGCTGGGAGTGAGCCCGTAGGAGGCGAACACCACTGGCATGATGTCGGCGGGCGAGGCCGGGGTGATCACCACCACTGCGGGTCCGTCCGCCTTACCTCGCAGCAGCGAGGCGTGCAGCACGAACCATCTGCCGTCGCGCCCCCGCACCCGCAGGCCCGAGGGAGTCCGGATGCCTGTCGCCGCGCTCCTGGCCTGCTCGGCCACCATGACGAACGACGTCGGCACGGTGAATATCGAGCCGGAGTCGTCGGTGAATTCGCCGAGCAACCGTTCTGCCTGCTCGTCGGCACCAAGCAGGTGGTTGTCGGGCCCCAGCACCACCACGGCGGGCGGCAGTGGCGGCTGAGTGAAAGGCGAGTGCAGCAACTGGCTGCGCTGCAGAGCGATGCCGAGATGCCGCGCGGCGCGCTGGGCCAGCACCAGCTCACCGGCCCGGTACGGGCCCCGGTCGGGGGCGCGCATGAACGCCGCACAACCCCACATCCCGCCTCCGGCGTCGAACACCGCGCGCAATTCGTCACCGAAGCCGGCCGGAGCGATCTGCTCGCGATAGCGCAGACTGCGCCGCAACACCCCGCCGGTGGCGCGGCTGAGGGTGTCGGCGCCGCGACCGCTGAGCCGGATCTCGGGGAACCTCGCGACGTCATCGCCCCAGATCTCCAGCTGCACCGCCTGGCGAAAATCGTCCAGCTCCAGATCGTCGGTGAGCACCGAGTTGACCAGCCCCGTCGCCGGATCAGTCGTGTGCCAGCACACCGCGTCGAATCCGAGCACATCCCGAAGCATCGGATCGGCCTGCCGGAACACCTCCGGCGCGCTCAAACCCGCCCTGGCCAGGTCCCGTAAATCAGAGATCACCTGGCGCTCCACTTCCCTGCGCGAGATCACGGCGGCAGCCTAACTCGTCGCCCGGAATATCCCAGATATCTGGGATATTCACGGACTTCTCCTTGCTGTGATCATGAGCTGGTCATCCCCCCGACTGAACCAGGAAGACGCATGCCGCCTCGCAGATCCCCGCGACGAAAACCCCTCATGCTCGTCCTCGCCACCGTCTCCTTCCTCCTCTCCCTCCTCACCGCGATCACGATCACCCCCGCACCCGCCTTCGCCGACGGAACCTGTTCCACCAGCGGCGGCCCCGGCGGAGGCGACGGAGGCGGAGGTCCCGGCGGCATCCCGGAAGATCCCGACGCGGATCCGAGTCAAGAGCCGCAGCTGACGGACGAGGAGATGCAGGCGTACGTGGCGGAGAACGAGAGCCCCTACGGGCTGAGCGGCAATCCGCACGTCTATCCCGACACCGCCGACCCCCCGCACCCCTCGGTGGGCGTCGGGTTCAACCTTGACCGCCTTGACGCCCCCGCCCTGCTGGCGGCCGTCGGCGCCAATTACGCCGCGGTACGCGCCGGAACCCAGGACCTCACGCCGCTTCAAATCAGCACCCTGTTCCAGGCCGACTACCGCACCGCCGTCGCGAACGCCCGCCGGGTGTTCCACAATTTCGACCTTCTGACGTCGGCCCGGCAAGTCGTGCTGATCGACATGCTGTACAACCTCGGTCCCGGGAGATTCGCCGAGTTCAAGGCCACGATCAATGCCGTGAACACCGGCAACTTCCTCGCCGCTTCGGTGCATATGCAGAACTCGAAATGGGCGAAGCAGGTCGGCAACCGGGCCAAGAAGAACGGGAGGCTGATGAGCCAGGGCGCGGTATGTGACCCCAAAGACAGGCCGCGCCACGTCCCCGTCCCCCACGGAGGCGGTGGCGGCGGTGCCACATATCCCGGCGGCATCGAGGTCATGCCGGTAGGCGGGAACAGCCAATCCGACTTCGAAATGATGCTCAGGAGCATCGCCAGCGAAGTCCGCTGCTACACCATGACCGTCACGGTCACCGGGCCAGGCGGAACATATTCAGCCTCAGCGATCCGCTGCGACTGACCTGGAAGCGGGGGGGGGGGGGGGGCGGCCCGCCCCCCCTGGCTGGTTTGAGGGGGGGGCCGTTGCGGTGGGTGCGTTGTGCGGGTCAGCGGGC
>NZ_JBSFTC010000092.1:0-36547 GCF_053590415.1 Nonomuraea sp. NPDC003201 | reverse complement strand
GTTGGCGGCGCGGCTGGCGGGGCCGCTGGGCATGCGGTCGGCGCGGCGGGTCGCGGACCTGGTCGGGCTGCACGGTGCGCTGCACCGCCCGTACCCGGACGAGGAGCGGCGGGCCGGGCTGGGGCGCATGGCGTTGGCCGCCGACCTGGGCGTGCTGCACGCCGTCGCGGCGTCCGTGCCTGCCGGGCGCGCGGGCGACGAGCGCGACCAGGCCCGCGAGCAGGTCGAATGGTCGGCCCTGCACGCCGAGGACGCCGGGCTGCTCGGCCCGGAGCCGCTGGAGCCGTTCCGCGCCGGCCTGCGCGAGGCCCTGGCCGGACTCGGCGCGGAGGCGGCCGATCGGTGCTGGGCGGAGGCCCGCGACTCCTGGGCCAGGGGACGGATCTCGACGGTCGAGGAGGCCGTGGCGGCGACCTGGCGGTGGCGGTCCAGGCCGTTCCCCAGGCTGGTGCAGCTGGTCGGGCCGTCGGGCAGCGGGAAGAGCACGTTCGCGGCGGCCCTTTCGGGGATCGACGCGTACCTGTCGCTGGACGACCTGCGCCAGGCCCGGGGCTCGCGGGCGGACCAGCGGGCCAACCGGGAGGTGCTGGGCGAGGGGCTCGACCGGCTCGACGCCGCCCTGGCCGCCGGCGGCACCGTGGTGTGGGACGCCACCTCGCTCAACCAGCACCAGCGTTCCCTCGTCCACGCCGTGGCGCGCCGCCGCGACGCGCTGACCACGCACGCGGTCGTGCTGGTGGAGGAGGACGAGCTGCACCGGCGCAACGCCCGCCGCGCCCATCCGGTGCCCGCGCACGTGCTGGCCGCGCAGGCGCGCCGGTTCGTCCCGCCGTATCCCGGGCAGGCCCACCGCGCCTGGTACGTCGGGGCGCGCGGCACCATCGACGACGTGGACGGGACCTTGGGGGCGTGATGCGTACCAGTGAGGAGATCTACCACCGGATCCGCTGGGACCCGCGGTTCGACCCGTCCCGGTTCGTCCTGGGGGTCGGGCAGCGCAACGCCGCCCCCAAGCGCGTCGCGCTGCCCGCCTTCACCCCGGGAGGCGACATCCCGTGGCACCGGGTGCTGTTCGTCGAGGCGGACGGCGAGCTGGTCTGGGACCGCGCCACGGGCCTGGACCGCGTCGACACCTGCGAGGCCGGCCGGGCACGCGACCCGCGCCGCCTGCGGCCGCCGTTCTTCACGGCCAGGACCCCGCACGCCTGGGATCCGGTGGACGGATGGCGCCCGGCCATCGGACGCGGGCGCGCCGGGCATCCGGCTCCGCGCGTGCTGACGTGGAACACGCTGTGGGACCGCTACGACAGCGATCTCCTCGACACGGCCCGGCGCCGTCGCCTGCTCCTCGCGGCCCTCGAAGCGGCCGACGCCGACGTCATCGCCCTGCAGGAGGTCGAGCCCGAGCTGGTGTCGATGCTGCTGGCCGCCCCCTGGGTACGCGCCGGTTACACCCTCGGCACCGATCCGTACGGCCCGGACGTCGACGACAGCGGCCTGCTGCTGCTCAGCCGGCTGCCCGTACGGGAGGCGGCCCGGCACGAGCTCGGCCCGCACAAGTCGGTGGCGGCCATCGCCGTGGACACCGCCGCCGGCGTCCTCGTCGTCGCCGCCACCCACCTGACCAGCGACCACTCCGGCGACGGCGCGGCCAGGCGGCGGGCCGAGCTGGCCAGGATCGCCGAGGGGCTGGCCGGCGTGGACGGCGACCTGATCCTGCTGGGCGACTTCAACGACGGCACCGACACCCCCGCGTCCGCGCTCGGCCTGCGCGACGCCTGGACGGAGGCGCACGGACCCGACCAGACCCCCACCTTCGACCCGGACGCCAACCCGCTGGCGGCGCTCGCCTCCCTGTCCGGCCGGGCCTCGCGCCTGGACCGGATCCTGCTGCGCGGCCGGCCCCGGGTGGTCTCGGCGGCCCTGCGCGGCGACACGCCCACCCCCGACGGGCTGTACGTCTCGGACCACTATGGGGTGCAGGCGGTCCTGGACCTCGAGGGTGCGGAGCCCGGCGGGGTGCTCGACGTGCCGCCGACGGCGCGGACGGCGGTGGCGTGGATACCGCCGCGGGAGCTGTGGCCGCCGATCCAGGCCGTCCGCCGCGCGCACGATCCGCAGATCGACCGCTGGCCGCCGCACGTCAACCTGCTCTTCGGCTTCGTGCCGGAGTCGGAGTTCGAGGCGGCGGCGTCCCTGGTGGCCGCGGCCGCCGCCGAGGTCGCGCCGTTCACCGCCAGGCTGGAAGGGGTGCGTACGTTCCGGCATCGCGACCACTCGACGGCCTGGCTCGACCCCGCCGCCGGCGACCCGGCGCCCTGGGCCCGCCTGCGCCGCGCGCTCGAACGGCGCTTCCCCCGCTGCGAGGGACGCCCCGAGGGCTTCACCCCGCACCTGACGCTCGGCCGTACGGACGACCCGATCCGGCTGGCGGGGATGACGGCGGAGGTGGGAGAGCTGGTGCTGCTGTCGCGCCGCGCGGACGAGCCCATGCGCCCCCGAGCGCGGGTCGCCCTGGGCACGGGCGAGATCCGCTGGATCGCCGAGCCCGCGACCGGCGGCAAGGAACAGCACGACGCCTCGGCCGATCGGGCGACCAGCGGAAAGGAACAGCGCGACACCTCAGCCGGCCGAAAGGAGCAGCCCGACGACTCGGCCGATCGGGTGGCCCGGCGGCTGGCGGAGGCGCTGCGGCCGGGTGTCGTGTCCGTCGCCGGGTCCCGGCGCATGGGCTGCGAACTCCCTGGCGCGGACCTGGACCTGGTGGCCGCGCTCCCCGGCGCACCGGACATGGCCGAGGTCGAGGCCCGGGTGCGGGCCGCGCTGCCCGACCTCGACCGGCTGCGCCAGGTGATCGGCGCGCGGGTGCCGGGCCTGCGGTTCCGTACGGACGAGCTGGAGGTGGACCTGACCGTGGTCCCCACCGGATCGCTGCCCCCCGAGCAGGCGCCGGCCCGCCGCGCCGAACTGGGCGAGGCGGCCGCGATCGCCTTGAGCGCGGTCAGCGACGCGGACGCGATCCGCGCCGCCGTCGGCGGGCAGCACGCCCGTTTCGCCCTGCTCGCCCGGCGGGTGAAGGCGTGGGCGCGGGCACGCGGCCTGGACTCGGCCCCGTTCGGCGGGCTGCCCGGCCTGGCCTGGACGGTCATGGCCGCGCACACCGTACGGGAGGGCGGCGACCTGCCCGCCGACGACCTGCTGAACCTCTTCTTCAGTACGTGGGCCGCCTGGGACTGGCGAGACCCGATCGCCCTCGGCCCCGCCTCGCCCCAACCGGCCCCGATCGCGGTGATGACGCCCAGCGCCCCCGTACGCAACTGCGCCCGCCAGGTCACCCCCGGCGGCCTGGACCTGCTCACCCAGGAGCTCTACCAGGCATGGGAGCTCGTCGAGAGCGGCCGCTCCGCCGAACTGCCCGCACCGCCGCCCCTCCACCGGCGCCACGCGGCCTGGGCGGTCCTGACCGTGCGCTCGGACCGCCCTGAGGAGCTTGACGCGACGCTCGGCCGCGTCAGAGGGCGGATGCTGGACCTGCTCGCCGCCCTGGAAGAGGCCGGGTTGCGGGACGTCCACGCCTGGCCGCGCCCGTTCGAGACCGGTCCTCGATCGGCCCGCTACGCCATCGGGCTGGGCCGCACTCCCCCGCAGACCGCGCGGCTCGGCGAGATCACCGGCCGCTGGGTCAGGGGCCTGCCCGGTGTCACGGTCGAACGGGCCGAGTGCGGCGGCGTACCGACCCTGACCTGACGGACGCCGGTCAGGTGGAGGAGCGCCTGCGGTACGCCCAACCGCCCACCGCGGCCAGCGCCACGACGCCCACCGCCACCAGGGCGGCCACCAGCACGCCGGTGCCCCCGTCGGGACTGGCGAACTCGGTGGCGGCGGACTCGGTGGCGGCGGACTTGGCAGCGGCGGACCCGGCTGAAGTCGACCCGGCCGCAGTCGACTCGGCGATGGTGGGCTCGGCGGCGCCGGTGTGGCGGACCCGGGTGGGCGTGCCCAGGGCGGCGATCAGCTCCCGGGTGACCCCATTGCCGTCGTCACGCCGCAGCGGCCGGTCGCCGGCCGGCAGCGACGCGTTGCCCGAGCAGCTGGACGTGGTCAGCGCCTCGTCACGCCCGCCGGCGAACACCAGGTGGCGGCTGCCCGCGGCGAAGTCGTACCCGCAGGCCGGCCCTTCGCTACGGGTGGAGACCTGGAACCACTCCCGCGCCTGCCCCTTGTAGACGTGGTCGGCGCGCAGGACGGCGATGACGTGCCCTCCGCCGCTCTCATCCGGGCTCACGCCGACCCGAGTCACCGTGCCGGCGAACACGGCGACCGCGCTCTCCATCTGATCTTGCGGGCCCCGTTCCACGCACTTGCAGGCGGACGCCGTGCCGCCGGTGAACATGACCAGCCCTGCCACGAGCGCGAGCAGGGCGAGAACGCGTGATGTCATGCCCTCTTGACGTAAGGCGCCGAAGATCGGTTCGCGCAGCCTCAGTACCGGCCTCGGCAGTCCCGGCAGCCGGGCGGCAGCACCGGCCGGGCGTCGCTCCACCCCGCCCGCACGACGATCGAGGCGACCGCCTCGGCGGCCCGCCGGGTCGCGGACGTCGTCGACCGCGCGGGCCCCGGGCAGGGCGGCCGGCATGCGGTAGGCCGCCACCCGGGCGCCCGGGGTCGCCGGTACGTCCTTGACAAGCCAACCCCCGCTTCTCTGGTCGTAGCCGAGCGGGACGTGCCTCAGGAGCTCGGTCCTGAGCGCGGCCGCCTCTCGGGGAAACGCGAGCAGCTCCTCCAAGGTCGGCTGCCATCCTGGCGCCGGACTCAGAGACCTCTTCAGCGTGCGCACCGGATAGAAGCGCAGCTTGGGGTCGCACTCCCGTGCGGGACAGAGCTCCGGGCAGCCCGCGCGTCTCCACGCCGTAGGGTTCCCGCGAATTCTCCATTTACGGGATCCGGTTTATTTGTTAAGAAGGTTTATTAACGAATAGACCAGCCTAGAGAGGGACCCCATGGCGCGCTCTCGGCTCATCCTCATCCTGTTATCGGCCTGTGCCCTGCTGGTGAACGCCGCGGGCGTGGCCCTGCCCGCCTCCGCGCAGGCCGTACCGGCGACGACCGCCCTGACGGGATACAAGATCCAGTCCACGGCGAAGGTTTCCGACTCCGGGGCCGCGATCTCCACGCCCGGTTACGCGGCCACCGGCTGGTATCCGGTGGGCCCCCGCTCGACCGTGCTCGCCGGCCTGCTGCAGAACAACGTCTACCCGGACCCCTTCTACTCCACGAACATGCAGTCGATCCCGACCGCGGACTTCGACGTGCCGTGGTGGTACCGCTCCGACTTCACCCTCGGCGACGAGTCCGGATTACGGACCTTCCTCGACGTCAGCGGCGTGATCTCCAGCGCCGACGTGTGGGTGAACGGCACCCAGGTCGCCACCGCCGCCCAGGTGGCCGGGGCCTACACCCGCAACGAACGGGACGTCACCGCCCTGGTGCACCCGGGCGCCAACTCGGTGGCCTTCCGCATCAACCCGAACAACCCCGACAACCACCTCACGATCGGCTGGATCGACTGGGTGCAGCTGCCGCGCGACGACAACATGGGCATCTTCCGCGACGTCCTGATCCGGCGCAGCGCCGACGTCTCGCTGCGCGACGCGCATGTGATCACTAACCTTGCGGTGCCGGCGCTCGACCGCGCCGACCTCACCATCAAGGTCGACGTCCGCAACGGCACCGGCAGCGCCGTGAACGCCACCGTCAAGGGGACGATCGGCTCGCTCGAGTTCTCGCAGGACGTCGCGCTGGCCGCGAACCAGACCAAGCGGATCACGTTCAACCAGACATTGACCAACCCGCAGGTGTGGTGGCCGCACACGATGGGCGCCCAGCCGCTCTACGACCTGAACCTCACGGCGACGACCGGCGGCGTGGAGAGCGACACGCTGACCCAGCGCTTCGGCGTGCGCAAGGTGGAGTCGGGCAAGAACGCCAGCGGGCGCCGTTACTACAAGATCAACGGCAGGCCGATCCTCATCAGGGGCGGCGGCTGGTCTCCCGACATCTTCCTCCGCAAGAACCTGGGCTACCTGGAAGACAAGATCCGCTACGTCAAGGACCTCGGCCTCAACACGATCCGCGTAGAAGGCCACCTGGACACCGACGAGCTCTACGACCTGGCCGACAAGTACGGCATCCTGACCCTGCCCGGCTGGGAGTGCTGCGACAAGTGGGAAGGCTCCTTCAGCAGCTCCGACTATCCGATCGCCAAGGCGTCCATGCAGGCGGAGGCCACCCGGCTGCGCAACCACCCCAGCGTGATCTCGTTCCTGATCGGCTCGGACAACCCGCCGCCGGCCCAGAAGGAGACCAACTACCTCGACGCCCTCACCGCGGCCGAGTGGCAGCTCCCGATCGTGTCCGTGGCCTCCGACAAGTCCAGCCCGCAACTGGGCAACTCGGGCATGAAGATGCCCGGCCCGTACGACTGGGTGCCGCCGAGCTACTGGTACAACAAGCGCGAAGGCGGGGCGTTCGGCTTCAACTCCGAGACCGGCGCCGGCCCCGACGTCCCGACGCTCGACTCGCTCAAGCGGATGATGACCTCCGCGCAGATCGACTCGCTCTGGCAGAGCCCGAGCGCGACGCAGTATCACCGCTCGCCGTCGAGCACCTTCGACGACCTGACCATCTACCACAACGCCCTCAGAGGCAGGTACGGCGTGCCGTCCGGCCTGACGGACTACATGAAGAAGGCGCAGCTCGCCCAGTACGAGGCGGTCAGAGCGCAGTTCGAGGCCTACGGCCGCAACTTCACCGACTCGAGCAACCCGTCCACGGGCGTCATCTACTGGATGCTCAACAGCGGCTGGTCCTCGCTCCACTGGCAGCTCTTCGACTACTACCTGGACCAGGGCGGCTCCTACTGGGGCGCCCGCGAGGCCAACAAGCCGTTGCACGTGCAGTACTCGTACGACAACAAGTCCGTCGTCGTGGTCAACTCCGGCGTCTCGGCCGCCTCGGGCCTGACCGTCAAGACGGACGTGTTCAACATGGACGGGTCCGCCAAGTACAGCAACACGGCGACGGTCAGCGTCCCCGCCGACGGGGGCAAGGCCACCGCGGTGACCGTACCGGCTGTCAGCGGTCTCTCCACGACCTACCTGGTACGGCTGACGCTGCTGCGCGACGGCCAGGAGATCGACCGCAACGTCTACGCCCTGTCCACCTCGGACGACGTGATCGACTGGGCGAACAACGACTGGTACTACGTCCCGACCTCCCGCTACGCCAACCTGACCGGCCTCAACGGCCTGGCCCAGGCCCCCATCACGGCCACCGCCACCGCGCCCGCCGACGGCAGGGTCACCGTGACGATCAAGAACACCGGCACCGGCGCCGTCCCCGCCTTCATGCTGGACGCCGACGTGGTGGACGCGGCGGGCAAGCCCGTGCTGCCGATCCAGTGGTCGGACAACGCGATCAGCCTCTGGCCGGGGGAATCCAAGACCCTCACCGCCACGTACCGGGCCTCCGACCTGACCGGCTCGCCGAGCGTGCGGGTGTCCGGGTGGAACACCGCGACCCTCACCGTCCCGACCGGGCCGCCCGACACCCAGAGCCCGTCCGTGCCCGGCAACCTGCGCACCACCGGCAAGACCTCGTCCAGCGTCACGCTGGCCTGGGACGCCTCCACCGACAACGTCGGCGTCACCGGCTACGACGTCTACAACGGCACCGCCCTGGCCACGACGGTCACCGGCACCACCGCCACCGTCTCCGGCCTGGCGGCCGGCACGCCGTACACGTTCACGGTCAAGGCCCATGACGCGGCGGGCAACTCCTCAGCACCGTCGAACGCCGTCACCGAGACCACCGGCAGCGGCCCCGCCGTCTACCAGGCGGAGGACGCGACGATCTCGCAGGGCGTGGTGGAGTCCAACCACGCGGGCTACACCGGCACGGGGTTCGTGAACTACGACAACGTGACGGGCAGCTACGTGGAGTGGACGGTGAACGCCGCGACGGCCGGGCCGGTCACCCTGGAGCTCCGCTTCGCCAACGGCACCACGGCCAACCGGCCGATGTCCATCGCGGTCAACGGCACCTCGGTCACCCGCGACTTCACCGGCACCGGCGCCTGGACCACCTGGCAGACCGTCACCCTGACCGCCGACCTCGCCCAGGGGGTGAACAAGATCAGAGCCACCGCCACCACGTCGAACGGCGGCCCCAACGTCGACCGCCTCTCGGTGAGCTGACCTCACCGCTCGGCCCGGCGCCGGAGCAGTTCGGCGGTGGCCTGGTCGGCGGGCAGGAACGCCTCCAGGTGCAGCTCGGCGAGCGTGACGTCGGTCGCGGTCGCGAACGAGGTCAGCGTGGTGATCAGGCGTAGCTCCCCGTCCGCCGAGGCCAGCCTCATGGGGACGGAGAAACCGAGATGCTCGGGCCCGACCGGCGCCTGGGGGACGTATCCGGCCAGTTCGGCGGCGAAGTCCTCCAGGCGCGGGTCCGGGCTCCGGCGGGCTCGGGCACGGAGGTTCTCGATGATGTGCCGGCCCCATTCGCCCAGGTTGCGCACCCTGGGGGCCATCCCGTCCGGATGGAGCATGAGCCGCAGCATGTTGACCGGCGGTTCGAGCAGCTCGGGCGCCGCGCCCTCGGTGAACACCTCGACGGCGTCGTTCGCCGCCACCACCCGGCCGTACGGCGCGATGACGAGGGCCGGATACGGCAGGTGACCGTACAGGATCTGTTCGAGCGCGGCGCGGACCGGCCGCAGCGCCGACTCCTCCAGGCCCGACTCGGCGAACACCGGCGCGTAGCCGGCCGCCGTGAGCAGGTCGTTGCGCTCCCGCAGCGACAGCCCGAGCGACTCGGCCAGCCGGATCACGATCGCGCGCCCCGGCCGGGAGCGGCCGCTCTCGATGAAGCTCAGATGGCGCTGGGTCGTGCCGGCCAGCGTGGCCAGTTCGAGCTGGCTGACCCGGCGAAGCCCGCGCCAGCGTCTCAGCTCCGTGCCGACGCCGTTCTCCATGGTTGTGCTGCTCACCGCTCTGTTCTATCCGGTCGCCGTGCGGGCCCGCGATTCCCCCCGGGGAATTGCCGGCCGCCCTGGCCGCCCCGCACGATCGTGCCCACTCATGCGGAACCGGAAAGGACATCAGATGAAGAGCTACCGCCTCGTACCCGGACGCGGCCTCGACGGGCTGACGCTGCACGACCGCGACGAGCCCGAACCCGGGCGCGGGCAGGTCGTGGTCAGGATCCGCGCGAACTCCCTCGGGTTCCGCGACCTGCGCGTGCTGTCCGGAGACTATCCGCTGCCGGTCACCCCCGGCGTGGTGCCCGGCTGCGAGGGAGTGGGCGAGGTCGTGGCGGTCGGCGCGGAGGTCACCCGGGTCAGGCCGGGTGACCGGGTGGCGGCCACCGTCTTCCCGCGCTGGCTGGACGGCCCGTTCCGGCGCGAGGACGCCGCCCAGCTCGGCACCATGATCGACGGCGTGCTGACCGAGTACGCGCTGCTGAGCGAGGACGGCGTCGTGCCCATCCCCGAGCACCTGTCGTACGAGGAGGCCGCGGCGCTGCCGCTGGCGGCGGTGACCGCGTGGAACTCCCTGACCTCCGGCGGCGCCCCGCACGCCGGCACGACCGTGCTGACGCTCGGGTCGGGCGCCGTGTCGCTGTTCGTGCTGCTCTTCGCCAAGCTGGCCGGGGCCAGAGTGATCGTGACCACGTCCGGCCCCGCCAAGGCCGAGCGGCTGAGGGCTCTCGGAGCGGACGAGGTGATCAACTACCGGGAGAACCCGGCCTGGTGGAAGGAGGTGCACGCGCTGACCGACGGCCGGGGAGCCGATCGCGTCGTCGACGCGACGGGGCCGCTGGAGCAGTCGCTGCGGTCCGTCGCGGCCGGCGGCGAGGTCGCCTTCGTCGGCTACTGGCTCTCCGGCGCCGAAGGAGCCGCACCCGTCGACCCCGCCACCCTGTTCATGGCCGGTTCGGTGCTGCGCCGGATCGCCACCGGCAGCCGGGCCCACTTCCTCGAGCTGAACCGGGCCGTCGAGGCGCACCGGCTGCGCCCGGTGATCGACCGGGTGTTCCCCTTCGAGCAGGTGCCCGACGCCTTCGCCTACTGCGGGTCAGGCGGCGGCTTCGGCAAGGTGATCGTCAGCCACGCCTGACCCGTTCGCTCAGCCGGCCGTCCAGATGCGGCTGCGCAGGTCCATGCCGCGGATGACCTGGACGCGGAAGGGGTCGAGGCGCAGGACGTGCAGCTTGGGGTCGGCCGGCGAGCGCCAGAAACTGCCCAGGTCGTACCCTGCGCCCCGGGGGCTGGTGGCGCGGTAGAGGTCCCACACGCGCCGCCGCACGTCCAGGTCGTCCACCCACGCGGCCACGGCGTCGACGGCGACCGAGTTGTTGCCGGGCTTCCAGTAGGAGAACGAGGTGTGCGGGTTGCCGGCCAGGTGGGCCGCCTTGACCGGGGTCCGGTAGGTGGCCAGCCAGCCCAGCGGCCGCCCGTCCGCGTTCTCCCAGATGGGGATGAGCACCCGGGTGCGCGGGCGGTTGCGGGCGTCCACGGTGACCATGGTGGCGTACACGGTGGCGCCGACAATGGCGTTGAACTCGGCCTCGATCTCCGCGAACGACGTCATCGCGCGGCTCCCTTCCGCAGGCCGAAAGCGCTGACCACGACAGCCAGGACCGCGGCGGCGATCGGCACGGCGAGCGCGGTGCGGTAGGCGCCGAGCAGGTCCCCCGCGTCCGCCACGGCCACGATCACCGTGGTGCTGGCCGCCAGCCCGAGCGCCGCGCCGAACTGGAAGGAGGTGTAGAGCAGCCCGCCGGCCAGGCCCTGCTCGCTCTCGTCCACGCCGTCGGTGGCGACGATGGTGAGCGGACCGTACGCGAGGGCGAACGCCACGCCCAGGATGATCATGGTGGGGAACATCGCGAGATAGACGGTGTCCATGCCGATGGGCAGGAACAACACGTACGAGACCACGGCGAACAGCAGCCCGGCCAGGATGACCCTCGCGTTGCCGAACCGGTTGACCAGCCGCGGGGTCAGGGTCGGGGCGAGGACGGCGTCCGCGCCGACCGCGAGCATGGCCAGGCTGGTCTGCAGCGAGGTCCAGCCGCGCACCTCCTGGAGATACAGAACGGCGATGAACTGGAAGCCGAAGAAGGCCCCGGAGAACAGCAGCCCCGCGAGGTTGGCGCGGACGAGCGGCGCGGAGCGGAAGATGCCCAGGCGCACCAGCGGCGCGGCGGAGCGGCGTTCGATCACGAGGAAGAGCGCGACCAGGGCCAGCCCGGTGACCAGCGCGCCGGCGGTCCACCCGGCGCCCACGTGCGCGGCGCGCTCGACGCCGAGCACCAGCAGCATGATGGCGGCGGTGATGGTCACCGCGCCCGCCACGTCCAGCCTGCGCTCCTGGGAACGTTCCATGGGACTGGCCGGGATCAGCGGCACCGCCAGGACCAGGATGATCAGGGCCAGCACCGCCGGCGCGAACAGCACCCAGCGCCAGTCCACGGCGGCGAGCAGGCCGCCGAGCACCAGCCCGAGGGAGAAACCGCCGGCGGCGGTGCCCGAGTACACCAGGAGCGCCTGGTTGCGCCGCGGCCCCTCCTCGAAACTCGTGGTGATGATGGACAACCCGGCGGGGGTCATGACCGCGGCGGCGACGCCCGCCACGAAACGGGCGGCGATGAGCACCCAGCCCTCACTGGCCAGCCCGCCCAGGGCGGAGACGACGAGGAAGACCGCCAGCCAGGCCAGGAACATCCGGCGGCGGCCGAACAGGTCGGCCGCCCGGCCGCCGACCAGCATGAACCCGCCGTAACCCAGGACGTAGGCGCTGATCACCCACTGCAGCTCACCCGTGGACAGGCCGAGGTCGGCCCGGATGGCGGGCAGGGCCACGTTGAGCATCGCGACGTTGATCCCCTCGAGGAAGATCGCGCCGCACAGGACGAACAGCATCCCCCAGGCCTTGGGGGTCATGCGCAACGACGGCGAAGAAGAGTGCGTGGTTGTGGACACAGGAACGACTCCTATGGTTATTTTTCGTAAGAAAGGAATCTTGCGTGACCATGGGGAAGCAATGGAAGACGGCACTTCAAAGGCACTCGGTTACTGCACGGGAACCATGGACGACCAGGTCATCCAGTGGGACACCCGGGCCGACTGCGACGTGCGGAAGATCCTCGACCGCGTCGCGGACAAGTGGTCGCTGCTGGTCATCGCCCTGCTCGACCGCCGTACGATGCGCTTCTCCGAGCTGCGCCGCGCCATCGACGGGGTCAGCCAGCGCATGCTCACCGTGACGCTGCGCCAGCTGGAGCGCGACGGGCTCGTGACCCGCACCGTCTATCCGGTGGTGCCGCCGCGGGTGGAGTACGAGCTGACCGCGCTCGGCTTCTCGCTGCACGAGGTGATCAAGTCGCTGGTCGTCTGGACCGAGGAGCACCAGCGGGAGATCTCCGACGCCCGCACCGCGTACGACGACCGGACCGCCGAGGAGGAGCGCCTGCTCCAAGCCCCCGCAGCGCGCTGATCCCCTGCGCTGATTTACGCCTCGGGGCCGAAGACCCCGGGATACGCCCCGCCCGGCTCGGGATCGAGCCCCTTCCACAGCGCCCGCAGGATGCCGTGCAGCTGGGCCACCTGCTCGCCGGTGAGCGGGTCGAACAGGCGCCTGCGCACCTCCTCCACGTGCGCGGGCGCCGCCTGCGCGAGTGCGGCGAAGCCGTCGTCGGTCAGCTCGGCCATGGTCACCCGCCGGTTGTCCGGGTGCGGTGACCGCCGCACCCAGCCGCGCTCCTCCAGCCGCGCCACCGCGTGGGACAGGCGGCTGAGCGAGGAGTAGACCTGCGCGGCCAGGTCGGTCATCGACATGCGCCGCTCTGGGACCTCCGAGAGCGTCGCCAGGATCATGTAGTACGTGTACGGCATCCCGGCGTCGTGCTGCAGCTGCCGGTCGAGGGCGTCGCCGAGCAACCGGGTCGTCCACAGATAGGCCCGCCAGGTCCCCTGCTCGTCGTCGTCGAGCCATCGTGTCTCCACGCCGCCCATCCTAGCTTGAACTCTCAACCTTCGAGGTGTAGCGTCCACACTTGAACGCTCAACCTTAGGGAGAAATCATGAAAATCGGCGACTTGGAAGTGGGCAGCATCGGTTTCGGCGCCATGCGGCTGTCGGCCGACGGCACGATCTGGGAGGCGCCCGCCGACCGGCAGGGCCCCCTGGCCGTCCTGCGCCGCGCGATCGAACTCGGCGTACGGCACATCGACACCTCCGACGCCTACGCGCTGGGCGCGAACGAGGAGCTCATCGCCGAAGCCCTGCACCCCTACGCCGACGACGTCGTGATCGCCACCAAGGGCGGCGTGACCCGGCCGAGCGTCGAGGAGTGGATCCCGCTGGGGCGCCCCGAGTACCTGCGCCAGCAGGCCGAGCTGAGCCTGCGCCGCCTGCGCCGCGACGTGGTCGACCTGTACTACCTGCACCGCGTCGACCCCCAGGTCCCGCTCGCCGATCAGGTCGGCGCCCTGGCGCAACTGCGGGAGGAGGGCAAGATCCGCCACATCGGCCTGTCGGAGGTGACGGTGGACCAGCTGGAGGAGGCGCGCGGGATCGCCCCCGTCGCCGCCGTCCAGAACCTCTACAACCTCACCGACCGCACCCACGAGAAGGTCGTGGACTTCGCCGGCGAGCACGGGATCGCGTTCGTCCCGTTCTTCCCGATCGCCGTCGGCGACCACGCCAAGGCGGGCGGCCCCGTGGCCACCGTGGCGGCCGAGATCGGGGCGACCCCGGCCCAGACCGCCCTGGCCTGGCTGCTGCGCCGCTCGCCGGCCATGTTCCCCATCCCCGGCACGACCTCCGTGGCGCACCTGGAGGAGAACGTCGCGGCGGCGGGTCTCACGCTGACCGACGAGCAGTTCGCCCGGCTGGACCAGGCGTCATAGGGCCTAGTGGGCCGGTTTGACGTTCTTCATCGTGAAGTGCGAGGTGACGTTCCTGATCCGCGGGATGGTCACGACGTACGTGCTGAGGAAGGTCTCGTAGGCGGCCAGGTCGGCGACGGCCACGCGGACGAAGTAGTCGGGGCTGCCGAACAGCCGCCGCAGCTCGATGACCTCCGGGGCCCGCGCCAGGGTCTGCTCGAAGCGCTCGACGGTCTCCGCGTCCTGGGCGTCGAGGGTGAGGTCGACCAGGACCTCGAACGACTGAGTCAGAGGGCGTTGAGCGCGCCCAAGGTCCTCACTGGGGACGGAGCCGCTGTCCGAAGCCCGTGACGATGGCGTCCAGCCCCGTGGTGAACCACCGTTCGTAGAAGTCGAGGGCGGCGGGGCCGGGCGGAGCAGCGGGGGCGTCGGAGCCGGGCGGCGTGCCCACCTGGGCGAGGGCGTGGCCGAGCACGTAGACGCCGACGGACTGGATGACGATCAGGGACTCGTCCTGCTCGATGCCGGCGGCGGTGAAGCGGTCGAGCACACCCGCCAGCAGCGGCACGGCGCTTTCGACGTCGACCGGATAGGTGGCCAGCAGCGGCACGGCGTGCGGGTGGTCGAGCAGCATGCGCCGGTACGCCACGGCGAACCGCGTCACCGCCTGCGCCCACGTCGGGCCGGGATCGAACCCGGCGAGCGCGGTGGCGAACAGGCGATTGACGATCGCGGCCAGAATGGCGTCGCGGTTGGGCACATGCCGGTACAGCGACATCGCGGCCACCCCGAGGCGGGCGCCGATGCCCCGCATGGTCACCGCGTCCAGGCCCTCCTCGTCGAGGAGGGCGATGGCCGCGGTGACGATCTGCTCGGTGGTCAGCTGGGGCGGCCGCCCGCCCCGGCCGCGTTGTGGCTTGGTGCTCATGCGCCCAGTGTGACAGCCAGCGTGGTGCCGAGCATGACCAGACTGAGCAGTCCGACGATCATGTGCTGGACATCGGGGACGACCGCGTGCCCGGCCGCAGGCAGGATCTTGAGGGTGCGGGCGTAGTCGCGCTCGTAGACCTGCCGCTGGGCGGCGGAGCTCAGCCCGAAGTACGGCAGCCACCAATTGGCCAGGTGCCCGGCCAGGATCAGCCCGCATAACGCCGACGCGGCGATCAGCGACCATGGCTGGCGCAGGGCGATGCCGGCGGCGATGAGCAGCGGGAACGGGTAGTTGATCGACGCGGCGAGCAGCCGTGGCCGCAGGTTGCCGGTCTTCAGGTCGTTGAGCGGGAACATCGGCACCCACTCGGTCAGGGCCAGCCAGGCCAGCCAGAGGAGAGGGAGCGCGATGGCGATCGTGGTCACGGAGACCTCCCGGATCGGAGTTTGTGTACCACGTAAGCTTACGTCGTACACAAACTCCGCGCAACCCGGGGCCGGAGAACGGGATCGCCCCGCGAGGCGCGGCCTCGCGGGGCGACGGATGCCGGTGCGGCGGCAGACCTCCTACCCGTCGTCGTCATCCGGAGGAACCGGGGCGGGCGGGATCGCGGCCGGGGCCTGCGCCACCGTGGCGGCGGCGGCCGTACCGGTCGATGGGGCGGAGAGCGAGACCGAACCGATGAGCGCGGACGCCACCAGGGTGGCGGCGACGAGCAGGCGTTCGAGCATCAGAGATCACTCCGTGAGGTGATGAGCGGCCCGGCTGATGCGGGCTGACGGAGCGTCGACATGGGGCTCCCGGGAAGCGCCAATACGGCGCATGAAGCACTCCCCACGCTAGCGGGAGCCGCCCGCGGCGTCTCCCGGCAGGAGGCAAAGCCTTCCCCAGGCCCGAGTCCTCCCCGGCCCCCGAGGACGCCTCAGGGCGTCTCCTCGAGGAACCGTACGAGGTCCTTGCGCTCGTTCTTGCCGTTGAGGGTGAGGGGGAAGAAGGGCAGGACGCGGCAGATCGCGGGCACCTTCGCGGCCTCCAGGCGGTGCGCCAGCTCGCGCAGGACGACGTGAGGGGCGAGGTCGCCCTCGACGATGATCGCGAGATCGTGCCGCTCGCCGGGAGGCACGACCGCGGCGGCCCGGACGCCCGGGATGTCCATCGCGGCGGCCTCGATCTCGATGGTGCTCATCCGGGTGCCCTTGCGCTTGAACATGTCGTCGCGCCGCCCCTCGAAGTAGAGGTAGCCGTCCTCGTCGAGGAAACCGTAGTCGCCGGTGTGCAGGCGGGTCTCGCCGGTGGCCGCGTCGCGGCGGTAGACGCGGGCGGTCAGTTCGGGGGCGCGCCAGTATCCCGCCATCACGTTGGGCCCGGCCACCACGATCTCCCCGGTCTCACCGGCGGGCAGCGGCGAGCCGTCGTCGCCGAGGATCAGCACGCGGGTGCCGGGCAGGGGGCGGCCGACCGAGTCGGGGCGTTCCCGCTCCAGCTCCGGCGCCATGATGGTGACCCGTTTGCACTCGGTGACCCCGTACATCCGCACCACCCGGGCACCGGGGAAGCACTCGCGCAGGCCCTCGATGGTCGAGGCCGGCAGCGCGGCGCCGGTGCTGGTGAACATCCGCACGGTGGGCACGGAGCCGGGGGCCCGCCTGCCCAGGGTCGTGAGCATGGCGCCCAGCGAGGGCACCATCGGCACGACGGTCGCGCCGCACTCCTGCAGCTGGCTCAGCAGCGCCAGGTCGGACCCTTCACCGGCCAGCACCAGCTCCGCGTGCCCGAGGGCGGACAGGAAGATCTGGTAGAGGCCGTAGTCGAAGGACATCGGCGACCGGCAGAAGACGACGTCCCCCGGACGGTAGCCGAGCACGGCGTTGATGGCCGACGCCGCGAACGTCACCTGCGCGTGCGGGCCCACCACCGCCTTGGGCGCCGCCGTGCTGCCGGAGGTGTACATCAGGACCGCGACGTCCTGCGGCCGGACCTCGGCCGGCCCGCCCGGGACGGGACGTCCGGCGAACGCCTCCACTTCCCTCCAGAGCTCGTCGATCCCGTGGACGGGCACGTCGGCGGTCTCCCGCAGTGCCTCGCCGGCCCCGATGACCAGCTTGGGCTCGGAGTCCTCCATGACGGACCGCAGGTGGTACGCCTTCATCCCGGGGTTCAGGGGCACGAAGACGACACCGTGCCGCGACGCGCCGTAGAGGATGGGGACGGTCTCGCGCAGGTTGGGCAGCTGCACGATGATCCGGTCGCCGGGTTCGACGCCCGTGGCCGCCAGCCAGGCGGCGAAAGCGCGGCTGAGCTCGACGACCCGCCGGTAGCTCCAGCCGCCGCGGGCGTCGCGCACCGCGATCCCGTCCGGATTCATGGCGGCCGCCTCGTCCAGCAGTTCGTGAATGAGCCGCGGCCGCGGAGAATACGCCGTGGAAATCAACCCGTTCAATATGTGCCTCCAGCCCCGAGCCGGGGAAAGGAAATTCTCCGGCAGCCGGGACGCATGCGCGTGCAACCGGAAGCCGGCCAGGCCGATTCCGAAGCTACGCCGGGGCCCCGGCGAGCTGACCCCCTATGCCACCCCTATCTAGGGGTCCTGGGGCCGCGTAGGCCCCCAGCGGCGGCGGATCCCGCCGGCCCTCCCGGCCCGCGACCAGGACGGCCAACTCACGCCATAGATGATCTTGGAATTCTGTGCAATGTTCACAACCTCGGGGGCAGGAGGACTGTTCACCTGCGAGGGTTTCCGGAGATTCCAGATGCGACAACGTCGCAGGAGGAGCGGTTGCGGCGGATTACCGCCGTCCTATTTGGTACGTTCCAGAAAACGGCCGCCCGAAAAGAGATGGGCTTCATCGCCCCAGTTGAGCACCGTTGCGGCGGAGAATCATGCGGCCCTCGGTTTACGGCTATTGGCATTCCGGACTACAGTGATCCACGCCTGTCCGGGGCGGTGCCGTCAAGGCGGCCTTTCCTTGACTCGGACCGGCGCACAACATTACCGTGACGGTTTGGCGCCCGTTTGCGATTCGGTCGGGGTGCAAGGTCTGCCGGACGGTGTGTTTTCGCAGCACACCGGCTACGCAAGCCGCTGATACGCATGATGGAGACGTGGCCGCACATGTTACAGGAATTCACGGGCGCAGGCGAGAGCGCGAAAGGCGTTGTCGCACTCAATCTTTATCGGATTGTCAGTGAAATCGCGGTGAACCACGGGAAACCCGTCCCCGCGTCGCCGGCCCCGTTTTCCCTGCCGGGCGGCCGCGCCGCCGGATGGCGTTCTGCCGCCCGGTCGTAGCGTGGCCGCGGGTCATCGACTTCAAAGGGGGCAGGGAATCCTTTCCGTTCTCAACCATGGCGACCGCCCGCCGGTGGACGCCGTCCAGCTACCGGACCACCGCCCCGGCTCGGCCGCCGGCGGTGGCGGCCTTGTCGTGCGCGCCGACCGCTTCCCGGAAGCGGCGGACCGCACGCCGGGCGGCTCCCGCCCCGGCGGGGGTCCGGCCGTATCCCGCGACTCGAGCGCGGGCACCATGTCGCGCCTCGGACGTCCGTCACCCGGACCCGGCGGGCGGATCCTGACAGGCTCCGCCCGCGCTTCGAGCTGCGCGAATGTCGAGTCGTCCCGGTCCGGGGCCGGCTCACGCGAGGACCTGCGGTCGTGGCTCGGCAGACCGCCGTCACCCGCCGCCACGCCGAAGCACGGCCACCGCGCCGCCTCCGAGCGGCCGGCCACACCTTCATCGCCCGCGGGCGAGAGGGGCCGGGCGTCTTCCACACCACGCCGAAAACCTCGGCTCGACGTGACGAAGTCGGCAATCGAAGACCCCTGGACTGCTCCCGGTCCGCTTCCTGACTGAGCTTCCTCTACGACCAAACAGGTGAAGGAGAGTCGATGCAGTTCGCCGAACGCGAATCAGAAATCACCCTCCTCAATACCATGCTCGCGGAGAGTGAGCATGGTTGGGGAAGAATTGCGATGATAACCGGCCCTCCGGGGTTCGACAAGAGCCGGGTGCTGCACGCCTTCGCCGATTCGGCGGTGCGGTCGGGCGCCACTCATCTGAGCGCCATCTGCCTACGGAACGAGCAGAACATCTCACTGGGCGTCATCCACCAGGTTTCGCAGAGCCTGAGTGCCGCACTGGGTGAGATGCCCCCCGCGTTGAAACTGTTGCAGGAGGCCGTATTCAACGCGGGACCGCGCGGGATCCGGCCGGAAGACCTCAATTGGATCGGCGTCACGCACGGCCTGTGGGAGATCATCACCAACCACGCGCGGCACGGCGCGGTATTGATAACCATCGAGGACGTGCAATACGCGGATTCGGTTTCGCTGGACATTCTCCTGCATTTCATAAACCGGCTCCATTCCGCGAACGTCTTCATGGTTTTCACGGTGAACGAAGGACCGGACGGGGTGCCGCTCAGAATTCAGAGCGATCTCATGCACCATCCGCAGTGCCGCCGCATCAAAGTGGCGCCGTACTCGCCGGGCACCATTTCCCGGATCGCGCAGGTCCGCCTCGGGACCGAGCCGGACGATCCGCTGGCGGAGGCGATCCACGAGGTCAGCGGCGGAAACGCCCTCCTGGTGCGCTCGCTGATCGAGGACCGGGAGAACGCGGGCGGCGACGGGACCGGCCTGGTGATCGACGACGGCTTCTCCGGATCCGTCCGCACACTGCTGAACCGCATCGGCAACACCCCCCTACGGGTCCTGCGCGCCGCCGCCGTGCTGGACGCGTCGGCCTCTCCCCCGCTGCTGGCCGAGATGCTGCACATCAAGCAGCCGGCCGTGGTCCGCACCCTGGAATGGCTGGCGGAGATCGGCCTGCTGGGCGTGGACGGCTTCCGCCACCCCGCCGCCAGGGAGGCCGTCCTGGACTCCATGGAACCGGACCTCCTCAAAGAGCTTTACGCACGCGCCGCCCAGCTGCTGCACGCGACCGGCGTACAGCCCACCGTCATCGCCGACCACCTCGTCGCCGCCGGCGCCAAGCACGAACCCTGGGCCCTGGACGTGCTGCGGGAGGCCGCCGACCAGGCGCTGGCCACCGACGAGTACGAGCTCGCCGTGCGGTACCTCCGGTACGCGGCGGACCTGTGCTCCGGGACCGACGAGCGGATCCAGGTCACCCTGGCGCTGGCCAAGGCCACCTGGCGGATCAACCCCTCCACCGCCACCATGTACCTCCCCATGCTCGTGCAGGCCGCGCGGGACGGCCTGCTGCCCGCCAGGGACGTGCACTGGCTGCTCACGTGCATGCTCTGGCACGGCCAGTACGACGAGGCCGAGGAGATGTTCGCGCTGCTGGAGCAGGCCGAGCAGGGCGATGGCCAGGAGGCGGACGGAGCCCACGCGTGGCGCCTCGCGGCCGACCACTGGCTGGCCGGCACGCACCCCCCGGTCCTGCACCGGTTGCGGGGGACGCACAAGCCCTCCCCCCTACGCGAGGGTAGCGAACGGCATCCTGCCCATTCGTACGCGCGGACGATCTCCGCGCTCGCCGCCAACCTGCGCGACGGCGAGACCGAGGCGGCCCTGAGGACGGCGGAGAAGGTCCTGCACTCCGTCCAGCTCGAAGGCTGCAACATCGAGCTGGTCGAGGCGGCGCTGTTCTGCTTCGTCTATTCGGACCGCACCCACGAGGCGGCCTCCCTCGTCGAGAACCTGTACGCGGTGGCGGAGCGGCGCAACTCGCCCACGTGGCTGAGCGTGCTCGCGGCCTTCCGCGCGCACATCGCCGAGCACAAGGGAGAGATGCTGGAGGCCGTCGAGTGGGGCGAGCTCTCCCTGCGCACCCTGCCCCCCAGGAGCCTGGGCGTGCTCGCGGCGCTCCCGCTGGCCAGCCTCATCGAGGCCCACACCGAGATGGGCGAATATCAGAAGGCCGAACAGTACCTCCGCCATCCCCTGCCTGAAACCGTTTACCAGACCCGGTACGGGCTGCACTACCTCTTCGCGCGGGGCCACTACAGAACCTCGGTCGGCCAGGCGCACGCGGGCCTCAGCGACTTCCTGAAGTGCGGCACGCTGATGCGGTCCTGGGAGGTCGACACGCCGCTGCTCGTCCCGTGGCGCCTCGGGGCGGCCGGGGTCTCGGTCGTGCTGAAGAACAACGCCCGCGCCCGCAAGTTCCTCGAGCTGCACCACGCCACGCCGCACGGCCACAGTCCCCGGATCCGGGGGTTCGCGCTGATGGTGCTGGCCTCGGCCGAGGAGGTCGGACGCCGGCCGCCGCTGCTGCGCAAGGCCGTCGACATGCTCCAGGACTCCGGCCACAAGATGGAGCTGGCGCACGCGCTGGCACGCCTCAGCCACTCCCTGGCCGCCCTGGGCGAGACGGACAAGGCCCGGCTCATCGGCCAGCAGGCGGACCGGGTCGGCCAGCGTTGCCATGCCGAGCCCCTGCGCAGGTCGGTGGCGAACGCCTTCGACAGCGAATTCGGCGCGATGGCCGCCGGGAACGACCAGAACGCCCTGAGCCCCGCCGAATATCGGGTCGCCTCGATGGCGGCGCTCGGCTACACGAACCGGGAGATCGCGACGAGAGCCCATATCACCATCAGTACGGTGGAGCAGCACCTCACGCGCATATATCGCAAACTCGGGGTGAACGGCCGGAACGACCTTCCGCGTTTATTCTCGTCGAAAGAGCTCGGCTCCTCGAACGGAAACGTGCTCGTCGCGGAGAATTCCCGGCACCTTCCCGGCTCGGCGTCCGTGCCCGGGTGACGGCCGGTTTCATTCATCAAGCGGGATTTCCCATTCGGGTACGTCCCGTTTGCGGACGACGACGATGGCCCAGCCGACCTCCCCCCGGTCGATGGCGGCCTGCACTTCTTCGCATGACGCGGAGAAGGCGAGCATCTTGTCCCGGGCCTCGGCGTCGGCCATCTGTTCGGCCCGCGCCCGGGCCGCCTCCGCGTTTCCCTCGAACGTCCGCCTGAGGAAGCCGGTCACATTGACCACCGAACTGATTTCGAAGCCGGCCTCCGCCAGCGCGGAATGGTATTCGAGAAGCGTGTAGCCGTCGTTCCACCCGAACTTTTCGTAGACCTCGGTCCGGGTGCGCTCGCTGATCCTCGTCCGCGGCCGGTAGAAGTCACTGAAGGCGAAGATGCCGCCGCTGCGCAGCACGCGGCGGATCTCCGCATAGCTGCGCGGCATGTCCGGCGCCTTGTGCAGCGCGCCGTGGCTGACGACGTGGCTGAAACTGCCGGGCTCGTACGGAAGCCGCAGCACCGACGCCCGCCGGAAGCCGACGTCCAGCCGTTTCCGCTGGTTGGTGCACAGATCCTGGGCGAACCTGACGTACTCCTCGCTCCCGAAGATCCCCTCGCCTCGGCAGCCGAACCACTGGGCCAGGTAGACCAGCAGGCATTCACAGTCGTCGCCCACCTCCAGCACCGTGCTCGAACCGTCGATCCCCGCCTCGGCGGCGAGAAACGCGGCGGTCTGCTCGACGGTCGTCCGATAGTCGTCCCGGCTGTTCTCCCGGAAATCGTCGGCCGGGTAGTCGGCTGCATGTGCCACGCCATAGCCCGTCAAATTCAAAAAGGTATGACTGCTCTGGTCGTACATGTCTCCGACTTCCCTCCGACAATAAGGGTGGCCCGCGGTCGTGGCACCGCACCGATGCCTGCCGACGCGAACGCACCGAGGATCAATCGCGTTCGTCTCGCGAAGACTCTTGTCTATACCTCGAAGAGTGCCCGGATTCTCTCATGTACTCAATGGTGCTATCCCCCCTTTTCTGGTCCGGTCTTCCGTACATCGGCCCCACCCATTTACGTCCTGCCCCGGACGCATCACGAAGGATTTTGCGCCTCGCGCAACTTGATGAACGCGAGAATCCCCATCACTAGCATGATGACCGCGCCGGCGAAAGCGGCGATCTGCATTCCGTCTACATAGGCGTCGCGGGCCACTGAGGCCAGGGCCGCGCCCACCGCCCGAGGGAGCTCGGCGGCGACCGACAGCGCGCCGCCGAGGGTCTCGTGCGCCACCGCGGCGGCGTCGGGCGGGACTCCGGGCGGCAGCTGCGCGGCGAGGGTGCTGCGGTAGACGGCCACCCCGATGCTGCCGAGGATGGCGGCGCCGAGCGCCTGCCCGAACTCGGTGGAGGACTCGAACAGCCCCGAGGCGGATCCCGCCTTCTCGGGCGGCGCCGTGGCGACCACCATGGTGGAGGCCAGCGCCTGCACCGATCCGATCCCCCAGCCCAGCAGGAACAGCCCGCTGAACAGCAGCGGCAGGTTGACGTCCGTGCTCAGCTGGGAGATCAGCAGGAAGCCGATCGCCCCGAAGACCATGCCGGAGCCCATGATCGTGCCGGGCCGGAACCATTTGGTGAGCGCCGCCCCGAGCACCGAGCCCGCCGCCGAGCTGACGGCCGTCGGCACGGTCATCAGCCCGGCCACGATCGGCCGCATCCCGAGCACCGACATCAGGTATTGCGTGATGAAATAGAACGTCCCGACGAGGGCGAACACCGCGAGGGTGGCGGTGATCAGGGACACGGTGAACGCGTGCCGGCGGAAGAGCGCCAGGTCCAGCATGGGGTCGGGCAGCTTGCGCTGCCTCTGCAGGAACAGGCTCAGGAACACCAGCCCGATCACGGCGCTGATCCACATCGTCACGGAGAAGTTCTGCTCGGCGACCATCTTCACCGCGTAGACGATCGGCAGGGCGGCGAGCAGCACGAGGACCGCGCTGAGGATGTCGAACTTCCCGGGGTTGGGGTCTCGGTATTCCGGCAGGAGCGGGCCGAGCGCGAGTAACAGGATCATGATCGGCACGCTGATCAGGAAGACCGCTCCCCACCAGAAGCTCTCCAGCAGCCACCCACCGACGATCGGCCCGGCCACGCTGCCGAGGGTGAAGATCGCGGCCCAGATGGCGATGGCCATGTGGAGCTGGCGGCCGTCGGTGAACAGCACCCGGATGAGGGCGAGGGTCGGCGGCATCAGCGTCGCCGCCGCGGCCCCCTGCAGGCCACGCGCCACGATGAGCAGCTCGGCACTGGGCGCGTACGCCGCGATGGCCGACGTGAGGCCGAACACCACCGCGCCCACCAGGAGCAACCGCCGGCGGCCGATCCGGTCACCCAGATTGCCCATCGGAATGAGCAGCCCGGCCAGCAGGAAGGCATAGATGTCGACGATCCACAGCTGCTGTGTGCCGCTCGGTTCCAGCTCGGCGGTCAGTGACGGGAGCGCGAAGAACAGCACCGTCACCGTGATGGAGATGAGCAGTACGGGCAGCATGAGGATCGCCAGGCCGGTCCACTCCCGCCACCCCGCTTTGGCGCCTCTTTCGGCGATATCCATTCCCACCCCTCTCATACTGTGTACGTAACATTTACAGTACACCATATGTCAGCTTGCCAAAGAGTCTTGTCAAGTAAACATTGACTGCCACGACATGCTGGTGCTCCATGTCATGGCTGGTCGCGATTACCTCCTGACCGGCGCCCATTCTTGAAAGATATTTTCGTCACAACCGCTCCACCTCTTTTTTCGTCACATCAGGCGCGTGATATAATTTCATCACAATGGAAGATCGTGATGAAATCAGGCGACCATGCTGACGTGTGTCCAGTGCGGGAAAGAGCTCACGGTGCCTCCCCGCGGGCGCAAGCCCCGCTACTGCTCGCGCTCGTGCCAGGCCCGCGCCTACCGGGCCCGCCTCGACGCGCGGACCGGCCAGGGAGCCTGGCGGGAGAAGAAGGACGAGCGGCCTTCGCCACCCCGTCCCGCACGGCCCGTCACCGGCGGGCGCGCCGATTCCCAGCGGACCGACGCCGGCCTGTCCCGGGAGCGGATCGTGTGGAGCGCCATCCGGATCGCCAACGCCGAGGGCCTGGAGAGCATGTCGATGCGGCACGTCGCGAACGTGCTCGGCGTCAAGGTGATGTCGCTGTACAACTACATCGACGGGAAGGACGCGCTGATCGACCTCATGGTCGAGGCGGTGTTCAGCGAAGGCGGAGACACCGAACCCCACGCCTTCCGAGGCTGGCGGGCCGAGCTGGAGGCCGCGGCGCGGTGGGAGTGGGCGCTGTACTCGACGTACCCGTGGGTCCTCGAGGTCATCGCGACGGTCCAGCCGCCGCTCGTCCCCAGCCTGCTCGCCCGCTTCGAACGCGGCCTGGGCGCGTTCGACGGCCTCGGCCTGGACCCCGTCATGACCCATCGGATCTATCTGGGCGTGAGCGGCATCGCGCAGGGGCTCGCCCTGCTGCGGGTGAGCGAGATCGCCTCCGAACGGCGCGGCGGCGGGATCTCGCTCAGCCAGTGGCGATCGGTGAAGGTGCCCGCGATCCTCGAGGAACTGGGCGCCGACCGCTATCCGCGGCAGGCCGCGCTGCGCAACAGCCCGGAGGTCCTCACGGACCTGGAGGAGATCTTCGAGTTCAGCCTCCAGCGCCTGCTGGACGGCATCGCCCGGTTCCTGGAGGGGGAGTCGCCCGCTCCCCCTCACCGGTGGCCCCGCTCTGGTCAGCCCTCGGCCGAGGATCACTGACGGCGCTCCCCTCGGCATGTGCGTGGTTCGCCGCTCACGCGCCGTTCGAACGCCCGCCGGACGGCTTCAGCCATTCCTCGACGGCCTTCGCGATGGACCCCGCCTCGCCCTCCAGCATCGTGAGGTGGTCGCCGCGGACCTCGCACAGGTCGTGCTTCAGGTGCCAGGAAGCCCGCCAGTTGCCTTCCCTGGACCGCTCGCCGTCGGGCCCGGAGGGCAGGGGGGTGTCCGGTCTGAGGAAGAGCACGGGGGTCTCGATGTCCTCCACCACCGTCTCCCTGAAGAGCCGGTAGTAGCGCCCCATGGCCGTCATCCTCGTGTCGCTGAAGGGCCCGTACACCTCCGCCCGGTCGAACATCCCCTCCAGCATCTGACCGCCGAGCTCGTCGATGACGTCGCTGTCCGGCAGGAACGTGTCCAGCAGGACGAGGCCGTCCGGGCGCACCCCGTTCCGCTCCAGGTACGAGACGGCCGCGTGCGCGAAGTTGCCGCCGCCGCAGTAGCCCATCACCACGAACGGGTCGTCGCCGGCCGCCTCCCGGATGGATTCCGCCCACATGCGCACCACGACGTCCGCGTTGTCCGGAAGGCTGTCGTCCGGGGCGTATCCGGGCACCTGGAGGGCGTACAGGTCGCGTACTCCCTGGAAGTGCACGGCCAGCCGGGCGAACTGGGCCGCGCCGCCCAGCGCCATCGGCGTGCTGAAGCAGAACAGCTTCGGCCGCGCCGGCCCCGAGGCCAGGGCCAGCGGCGGGTACGCGCGGTCCAGCTCGTCCAGCGTCCGGAACACCGGCCGCAGCCGCGCCGCCGCCTCCAGCAGGTCCAGCCCCTCCTGCAGCTTCCCGGCGGGAGCCGCGGCGCGCACCAGCGAGCTGAGCGATCCGCCCCCGTCCGGCTCCGCCGGACCGGAGTCCCAGCCGGCGCCGTTGTCGATCGCAATCTCCTCCGCGAGGTGCCGGGCCAGCGCCGCGGCGGTGCCGTAGTCGAAGACCGCCGTCGCCGGCATCCGCACGCCGGTCGCCTTGTTCAGTACGTTGCGCAGCTCCATCGCGGTCAGCGAGTCGAAGCCCGCTTCGAGGAAGTTCTGCTCCGCCCGGATCGCCTCCGGCTCGCTGTAGCCGATCACCTTCGCCGCGCACTCGCGCACCATCAGGGTCAGCTCCTCGACCTGCTCGGCCGGCGACAGCCCGGCCAGCCGCCGCTGCACCGCCGACCCGTCTGCCACGGCCTGCCCGGCCTGGGCGGTGCGGCGGGCGGGGGCTCGGACGAGCCCGCGCAGGATGGGCGGGACGCCGTCGTGGCGGTTGCTGAGGGTGTGGGTGTTGATGGGGAGGGGGAGGAGGTGGGGTTGGGGTGTGGTGAGGGCGGTGTCGAGGAGTTGGTTGCCTTGGGTGGTGGTGATGCGGTGGTAGCCGGCTTGTTCGATGCGGGTGATGTCGGTGGTGGTAAGGTGGGCGCTCATGCCGCTGGGTTGGTGCCAGAGTCCCCAGGCGAGGGACTGGGCGGGCAGACCGGTGGTGTGGCGGTGGATCGCCAACGCGTCCAGGAAGGCGTTGGCCGCCGAGTAGTTGCCCTGCCCGGCGCTGTCCAGGGTGCCGGCTGAGGAGGAGTAGAGAACGAACGCGGCCAGGTCGAGGTGGCGGGTGGCTTGGTGCAGGTGCCAGGCGGCGTCGGCCTTGGGCCGCAGTACCCGGTCGATCTTGTCGGGGGTGAGCGAGGTGACCACACCGTCATCCAGCACCCCGGCCGTGTGGAAAACAGCCGTCAGCGGGTGCTCGGCGGAGATCCGGTCAAGGAGGGTGGCCACCTGCTCGGGGTCGGACAGATCGCACGCCGCGATCTCGACCGTCGCGCCCGCTGCTTCCAGGTCGGCCCGGAGCTGGTCGGCGTCAGGGGCCTGGTCTCCTCGGCGGGAGGCCAGCAGCAGATGCCCGGCCTGGTGCTCGGTGGCCAGGTGTCGGGCCAGGATCGCGCCCAGACCGCCGGTGCCACCCGTGATCAGTACCGTGCCGTCGGGGTCCAGGCTGCGCGGCATGGTGAGGATGATCTTGCCGGTGTGGCGGGCCTGGGCCATGTGCCGGAAGGCTTGGCGGGCCTGCTGCACTGGCCAGCACCGCACCGGCAGACCGGCCAGTTCCTGGGAGGCGAACAGGTCCAGTAGCTCGGCGAGCATCTGGCCGATCCGCTCGTGGCCGGCGTCCATGAGGTCGAAGCTGCGGTAACGGACGTGGGGGTGGGTGTTCGCGACGTCGGCCGGGTCGCGCCGGTCGGTCTTGCCCATCTCGATGAACCGCCCGCCAGGGGTGAGCAGGTCGAGGGAGGCGTCGGTGAACGGCCCGGCCAGCGAGTTGAGCACCACGTCCATCCCTTCGCCTCCGGTGACTGCGGCGAAGGCGTCGGCGAAGTCCAGGTCGCGGGAGGAGGCGATGTGGCCCTCCGGCACACCCAGCGCCCGCAGCAGGTGCTGCTTGGCGGGTGAGGCGGTGGCGAACACCTCCGCGCCCAAGTGCCGGGCGATCTGGATGGCGGCCATGCCGACCCCTCCCGCGCCGGAGTGGATCAACACCCGCTCCCCACGGCTGAGCCCGGCCAGGTCGACGAGTCCGTACCAGGCGGTCGCGAACGCTCCCGGGACCGACGCCGCGCGGGCGAAAGTCCACCCCTGCGGCATCCTCGCCATCATCCGGCGATCAGCCACGACACGCGGGCCGAAGGTCCCTTCGCCCAGGCCCATCACCTGATCGCCGACCCGCAGCCCCTCCACGCCGGGCCCGATCTCGGAGACGATCCCGGCGAACTCACCACCGATGAGCCCGCCCTGTTCGGGCACCATGCCCAGTGTCACGACCACGTCGCGGAAGTTCAGGCCCGCCGCGCGGACATCCACGCGGACTTCGCCGGCGGCCAGCTCCTGATCGGCCTCGGGGGCCGGAATCAGGTTCAGCCCGTCGATGGAGCCCTTGACGGGACTGTCCAGCCGCCAGGCTTCCGGCCCATCGGGCGTCGCGAGATCGCCGGACGTGTCCGCCCGGGCCAGACGGGGCACCAGCACCCGACCGGCCCGCACCGCCAGCTGCGGCTCGTCCTCCACACCCAGCAGCGAGGCCAGCGCGGTGAGCGAATCGGCCGCGCGATCGACGTCCACGAGGACGATCCGGCCCGGGTTCTCCGCCTGCGCCGAGCGCACCAGGCCCGACACCGCCGCCTCGACCAGACCACCACCGCCGGCGCTGCCGGCCTCCGTACCGGTCGTCACCGCACCCGTCGTCACCAGCACCAGCCGGGTCTCGGCCAGCCGCTCATCGGCCAGCCAGTCACGCAGCACGCCCACGACCCGGTCCAGCTCCGACCGCAGGCCCTCCAGCGGTTCCTGGTCGTCTGCCTGCGGAATCGGGCAAGGAATGACCAGGGTCGTGATGCCGTCGGCACCCGCTGCCGCGTGGAGATCGGCGTATGAGCGCACCTCCAGGTCTCCGCCGCGCAGGGCCTCGGTCACTCTGCCGTCCGTCTCTATGACGGCTATCGACCCTCGGACATGGGGTGGGTTCCAGCTTGGCGGTATCACCCACTGCAGGTGGTGGAGCGCCTCGTGTCCGGGCCGGGTACGCGACGACAGTCCACCGGCGGGCAGCGGACGCGTGATCAAACTCGTGACGACCGCGACCGGGGCGCCGGTGGCGTCGGCGATCCGGATGCTGGAAGCGCCGCCCTCGGCCGGAAGGACGTGAACGCGCGCCTGCTGGGCGCCCGAAGCCAGGAGCTCCACCCCGTTCCAGGCGAACGGCAGCACGACGCCCTCAGCCTGCTCGACGAGACCGGTGGCGTGCAGGGCGGCATCCAAGAGAGCCGGGTGGATGCCGTACTGGTCGGCTTCGGCGGCCTCCCGCTCGTCGAGCTCTACCTCGGCGAACACCTCGTTGTCGCGGATCCAGGCCCGCTTGAGTCCCTGGAAGGCCGGACCGTACCCGTATCCGGAGCCGGCGAGTTTCTCGTAGTGGCCGGACACGTCCACCGCCTGCGCTCCCGCAGGCGGCCACTGCCCATCGGCAGCGCCTGCGGTGCCGGTCGTCTCGGTGAGGGTTCCAGTGGCGTGACGCGTCCATGGCCGCCGGCCGGTGCGGGCGTGGATCGCCACCTCGCGGCGGCCGTCCTCGTCGGTTACGGACACCGCCACCTGGAGCTGGACCGCCTCGTCGCCATCGATGACCAGCGGCGCCTCAAGTGTCAGCTCCTCCAGCACCGGGCAGCCGACCTCGTCACCCGCCCGCACGGCCAGCTCCACGAACCCGGTGCCGGGGAACAGCAGCGTTTCCCCCACTCCGTGATCGGCCAGCCAGGGATGCGTGGCTGTCGAGATCCGGCCGGTCAGCACCAGCCCGCCCTGGTCGGGCAGTTCCACCGCCGCACCCAGCAGCGGGTGGTCCACGCGGGCCTGGCCCAGCCCGCCCGCGTCCGACACACCGGTCGTGGCGGGCTCCAGCCAGTAGCGCCGGTGCTGGAACGCATACGTGGGCAGCTCGGCGCCTGCGCCGGTCACGGTGAGAAGCCGTTCCCAGTCCACCCCGACACCGGCGGTGAACGCCTCGGCCGCTGAGCGGAGGAACCGGTCCGGGCCGCCCTCGCCACGGCGCAACGATCCCACCGCAACGCCCGAGGTGCCGGTGGCGTCCAGGATGTCCTGCACCGCCATCGACAACACCGGATGCGGGCTCACCTCGATGAACGCGGCGCGGCCATCGGCCAGCAACGCCCGCACCGCGCCCTGGAAGTCCACCGGCCGGCGAGCATTGGCGAACCAGTACTCCGCCCCCAGCTCCGAACCCGCCAGCACCCCACCCGTCACCGTCGAATACACCGGCACCCGCCCCGGCCCGGCCTCGATCGGGCCCAGCATCTCCAGCAACTGCTCCCGCAGAGGCTCGACCATCTGCGAATGCGAGGCCACCGTGGTCGCGATCACCCGCGCCCGCACCCCCTCACCACGCAGGCCCTCCACGAACTCCTCCAGCGCCTGCGTCGGCCCGGCCACCGCACACGAAGCAGGCCCGTTGTCCGCGCTCACCTCCAACCCCTCGCCCACACGCTCCCGCACCACCTCGGCAGGCAGCCCCACAGCGGCGATAGCGCCACGTCCCCACAGCTCGGCGGCGAACAACCGGCTGCGCAACACCACCACCCGCACCGCGTCGGCCAGCGACAACACCCCGGCCACGCAGGCTGCCGCCACCTCACCTTGTGAGTGGCCCACAACCGCCGTCGGGCGGACGCCGATGGACTCCCACAGCTCGGCCAGCGCGATCCCAACCGCGAAGGCGACCGGCTGCAGCCTCTCGATCGAGTCCAGCCCCGCCCCATCAGCGTCAGCCAGCACCTGGGCCGGGTCCCAGTCCACCCACCGCCGGATCTCGGCGAAACACTCCTCCAGACGGGCGGCGAACACCGGCGACGCCTGCGCCAGCTCCACCCCCATCCCGGCCCACTGCGCCCCCTGACCGGGGAACACCAGGACCGCTTCCCGCCGTCCCGACGCCGTACCCGACACCGAACCGGCCACCACCCCGGCACCGGGCTCCCCCGCCGCCAGCGACTGCAGCCCGCTCAGCAGTTCCTCCCGGTCGGCGCCCATGACGACGGCACGGTCCTCGAACACCGGCCGCGTGCGTACCAGCGACAGGCCGACCTCGCTGACCGGCAATTCCGGACGTGCCACCACGTACTCGGCCAGCCGGGACGCCTGAGCGCGCAACGCCTCCTCACCGCGCCCCGACACCACCCACGGCACCACACCGGAGATCACAGGAGCGCTCCCAGGCGCCTCCTCCTGCGGCTCCGGCTCGGGAGGCTGCTCCACGATCACGTGCGAGTTCGTCCCGCTCACGCCGAACGACGACACGCCCGCCCGCCGCGGCCTGTCCGCGGGCTCCGGCCAGTCCCGCGCCTGCTCCAGCAGCCGAACCTGACCCTGCCCCCAGTCGACATGGGTCGTGGGCGTGGACACGTACAGGGTCTGCGGCAACAGACCGTGCCGCATCGCCAGCACCATCTTGATCACACCGGCCACCCCCGCAGCCGCCTGCGTGTGACCGATGTTCGACTTCAACGACCCCAGCCACAACGGCTCGGCCGAACCACGATCCCGCCCGTACGTCGCCAGCAACGCCTGCGCCTCGATGGGGTCGCCGAGCGCGGTCCCCGTGCCATGCGCCTCGACCGCGTCCACCTCAGCACCCGACAACCCGGCATTGGCCAGCGCCTGACGGATCACCCGCTCCTGCGAAGGACCGTTCGGAGCCGTCAAACCATTACTGGCCCCGTCCTGATTGACCGCCGACCCACGGATCACCCCCAACACCCGATGACCGGCGGCCACCGCATCCGACAACCGCTCCAGCACCAGCACACCGACACCCTCGGACAGGACGGTGCCGTCGGCCTCGTCGGAGAACGCCTTGCAGCGGTCGTCCCGCGCCAGGCCGCGCTGGTGGCTGAAGTCCACGAGGAGCTCCGGCGTGGCCATGATCGTCACGCCGCCCGCGAGCGCGAGCGTGCTCTCTCCGGCGCGCAGCGACTGGCACGCCATGTGGATGGCGACGAGCGAGGAGGAGCAGGCGGTGTCCACCGTGACGGCCGGCCCCTCCAGGCCCAGCGTGTACGCGACCCGGCCGGAGATGACGGAGCTGGAGTTGCCCGTTCCCAGGTAACCCTCGCTGCCCTCGGGCAGGGGGCCTCGGCCCACCTCGTAGTCGTTGGCGAAGGCGCCGATGAAGACGCCCGCGGAGGTGCCGCGCAACGAAGCCGGATGGAGGCCGGCCCGCTCCAGGGCCTCCCACGAGACCTCCAGCACCAGCCGCTGCTGCGGGTCCATCGCCACGGCCTCACGCGGGCTGATCCCGAAGAACGCGGGGTCGAACTCGTCCGCCCCTTCGACGAACCCGCCCGAGCGCGCGTAGGTCGTCCCGCTGCTGTCCGGGTCGGGGTCGTACAGGGCTTCCAGGTCCCAGCCCCGGTCCTTCGGGAACGGGACGATCCCCTGCTCGCGCTCCAGCAGCAGCTTCCACAGGTCCTCCGGCGAGTTCACCCCGCCGGGGTAGCGGCAGCTCATCGCCACGATCGCGATCGGCTCGCGCTCCTTCTCCTCGACCTCACGCAAACGTCGGTTGGCCTGCTGGAGATCCTCGGTCACTCGCCGCAGGTACGCGAGGAGCTTCTCTTCGTCAGCCATGCCGTCCCGCCTTCTCTAAGGGGTTTCGAGTTTGCGTTTCCTGTGGGACCTACAGGCCCTGGTCGATCAGCGAGAAGAGCTCGTCGGCGCTCGCCGTGCGCACCTTGCTCTCCTCGTCGGTTCCGGATCGGTCGCCGCGCCACTCGTCCATGAGTTTCTGCAGGCGAACGGTGATCTCGGACCGCGCCTCCACATCGATGGCGATCTTGCCCAGCAGCCGGCCCAGCTCGTCCAGGCTCTGCAGCACCTGCGATTCGGCCGGTTCCTTCTTCGGCAGGAGCTGGCTGCCCATGTACTCGGCGATGGAGACCGCGTTGGGGTAGTCGAAGATCAGCGTCGCCGGCAGCCGGAGTCCGGTGGCCTTGCCGAGCCGGTTACGCAGTTCCACCGACGTCAGGGAGTCGAATCCGAGTTCGCTGAAGCTCCTGTCCGGATCCACGTGCTCTTCGGAGGCGTGTCCCAGCACGCCGGCGGCCTCCGTACGTACCAGCGAGACCAGCATGCGCTCCTGCTCGGCCGGGGGCAGCCCGGCCAGGCGCTGCTGCAGCGCCGACTCGCCGTCCGAGGCGGGCTGCGCGCTCTGGGCGGTACGGCGTGCGGGGGTGCGCGCCAGGCCCCGCAGGACGGCGGGGACGCCGTCCTCGCGGGCGCCGAGAGCACGGGCGTCCATGGGCAGCGGTACGAGGAAGGGCTCCGCCATGGTCAGGGCGGCGTCCAGCAATTGCATGCCTTCGGCGGCGCCCATCGCGGTGAACCCCGAACGGGACAGCCGCTCCAGGTCGATGTCGCCCAACTGGCGCGTCATGCCACCCGTTTCCGGTGCCCAGACACCCCACGCGAGGGACTGGGCGGGCAGGCCGGTGGCGTGGCGGTGGATCGCGAGCGCGTCCAGGAAGGCGTTGGCGGCGGAGTAGTTGCCCTGCCCGGCGCTGTCGAGGGTGGCGGCCGAGGAGGAGTAGAGGACGAACGCGGCCAGGTCGAGGTGGCGGGTGGCCTGGTGCAGATGCCAGGCTGCGTCCGCCTTCGGCCGCAGCACCCGGTCGATCTTGTCCGGGGTGAGCGAGCCGATCACGCCGTCGTCCACCACGCCGGCGGCGTGGAAGACCGCCGTCAGGGGATGCTCGGTGTGGATCCGGCCAAGGAGTGCGGTGACCTGCTCGGGGGCGGACAGGTCGCACGCGGTGATGTCGACGGTCGCGCCGGCTGCTTCCAGGTCGGCCCGTAGCCGGTCGGCGTCGGGGGCCTGGTCTCCTCGGCGGGAGGCCAGCAGCAGATGCCTGGTCTGGTGCTCGGTGGCCAGATGGCGGGCCAGGATCGCGCCCAGGCCGCCGGTGCCGCCGGTGATCAGTACCGTGCCGTCGGGGTCCAGGCTGCGCGGCATGGTGAGGACGATCTTGCCGGTGTGGCGGGCCTGGGCCATGTGCCGGAACGCTTGCCGGGCCTGCTGCACCGGCCAGCACCGCACCGGCAAGCCTGCCAGCTCCTGGCCGGCGAACAGGTCCAGCAGTTCGGCGAGCATCTGGCCGATCCGCTCGTGCCCGGCGTCCATCAGGTCGAAGCTGCGGTACCGGATTCCGTTGTTCTCGACGTCCGCCGGGTCACGCAGGTCGGTCTTGCCCATCTCGATGAACCGCCCGCCGGGGGCGAGCAGGTCGAGAGAGGCGTCGGTGAACGGCCCGGCCAGCGAGTTGAGCACGACATGCACCCCTTCACCTCCGGTGACCGTGGTGAAGGCGTCGGCGAAGTCGAGGTCGCGGGAGGAGGCGATGTGGTCGTCGGCCACGCCCAGCGCCCGCAGCAGGTGCTGCTTGGCGGGTGAGGCGGTGGCGAAGACCTCCGCGCCCAGATGGCGGGCGATCTGGATGGCGGCCATGCCCACCCCGCCCGCGCCGGAGTGGATCAGCACGCGCTCGCCGCGAGTGAGCCCGGCCAGGTCGACCAACCCGTACCAGGCGGTCGCGAACGCTCCGGGGACCGACGCCGCGCGGGCGAAACTCCAGCTCTGCGGCATCCGCGCCATCATCCGGTGATCAGCCACCACGCGGGGACCGAACGTCCCCTCGCCCATGCCCATCACCCGGTCGCCGACGGTCAGCCCGTCCACCCCGGGCCCGACCTCGGCGATGACGCCGGCGAACTCGACGCCCATCGCCCCGGCCTCGCCCGGGTACATGCCCAGGGAGTTGAGCACGTCGCGGAAGTTGAGGCCGGCCGCGCGGACGTCCACGCGCACCTCACCGGCGGCCAGCTCGCGGCCGGCTTCGGGGGCCGACACCAAGGCCAGCCCGTCGATGGAGCCCTTGGCGGGGCTGTCCAGCCGCCAGCCGTCGGGTCCACCGGGTGTCGGGAGCTCGCCGGAGGTGTTCGCCTGGGTGAGGCGGGGCACCAGCACCCGGCCGGCCCGCACCGCCATCTGCGGCTCGTCCTCCACGCTCAGCAGGGAGGCCAGCGTGGTGAGCGAATCGGCCGCATCGTCGACGTCCACCAGGAGGATCCGGCCGGGGCTCTCGGCCTGAGCCGAGCGCACCAGGCCCGACACCGCCGCCTCGATCAGAGCGCTGCCGGCCTCCGTACCGGTCGTCACCGCACCGCTGGTGACCAGCACCAGCCGGGTCTCGGCCAGCCGCTCATCGGCCAGCCAATCGCGCAGCACGCTCACGACCCGGTCCAGCTCCGACCGCAGCGCCTCCGGAAGCCCGTCCTGCCCGGCAGCCGCCTGCATGCGCATGACCACGGCGGCGGGAAGGGCCTGCCCGGACGCGACCGCGTCACCCAACGCCGCCGCGTCCGCGTACTCCTCGGCACCGCCGCCGGCGGACTCGATCGCCGCCGCCAGAGCGGGCCACCGCTCGCCCACCACCGCCACATCGCCTGCCAGCGCGTCCGCGAGGTCGTTCGCCGGCGGCACCCAGTCCATGCGCAGCAGCGACGACGAGGACGCGGTCGCGGCCGGCTTCTGGTCCGCGAGCTCCCGCAGGATCAGCGAGCCGATGGAGGCCACGGCCTGTCCCGCGGAGTCGCCGGTCTCCAGGGTCACCGCGCCGTCGTCGGCTCGGCGCAGGCGTACGCGCAGGTGACTGGCGGCGGAGGCGTGCAGTCGCACGTCGGTCCAGGCGAAGGGCAGCGTGATCTTCGAGTCGTCGGAGAGTCGCTCGGCCACGCCGATGGCGTGCAGGGCCGCGTCCAGCAGCGCCGGGTGGATGCCGTAGCGGCCGGCCTCGGCGGCCTCCCGCTCGCCGAGTTCCACCTCGGCGAACACCTCTCCGTCGTGCTCCCAGGCTCGCTTGAGGCCCTGGAACGCCGGTCCGTACCCGTATCCTGCGGCGGACAGCGTCTCGTAGTGGTTCGACACGTTCACCGCCTGCGCTCCTGCCGGTGGCCACTGGCTCCAGTCGAAGCCCGCCGCGTCGCCAGTGTCCGCCGTGGCCACGATTCCGGCGGCATGACGTGTCCATGGCCGCGTACCGCTGCGGGCGTAGACCGTCGCCTCGCGCCGGCCGTCCTCGTCGGCGGCGGCCACCGCCACCTGGATCAGGATCGACTCGTCCCGTTCGATCACCAGCGGCGTCTCGATCGTCAGCTCTTCCACGACCGAGCAGCCGACCTCGTCGGCCCCGCGCACCACCAGCTCCACGAACCCGGTGCCGGGGAACACGACCTTCTCCCCCACCGCGTGGTCGGCCAGCCACGGATGCGCGGCGACCGAGATCCGCCCCGTCAGGACCACTCCGCCCTGATCGGGCAGCTCCACCGCGGCGCCCAGCAGGGGGTGGTCCGCGGGGGCCTGGCCCAGCCCGTCGACGTTCGTGACGGTCGAGGGCGCTTCGAGCCAGTAGTGGTGGTGTTGGAAGGGGTAGGTGGGCAGGTCGGTGGTGGTGGCGTGGGGGATGAGGGTGGTCCAGTTGGGGGTGGTGTTGGTGTT
>NZ_JBSFTC010000091.1:0-36819 GCF_053590415.1 Nonomuraea sp. NPDC003201 | reverse complement strand
GCCGCAGCGCCCGCTGGCCCCGCAGCGGGGTGCGCGGCGTCAGCGCCCGCACCCTCCGCAACCCGCGCTCCAGGCGCCGGTGCGGCGGGGAGCCCTGCGGTGGTGCTCGGCGCAACGCGTGCGGCGGGATCCCGCTCCGCACCGTCCGACGGCGCGGTGGACGACGGCGCGGTGGATGGAAGGGGTGAGGGGAGGCGGTCGCGGAGGGCGGTCCAGTCGCCGTAGACGTGGTCGAAGTCGTCCCGCCGATCGTGCGTGCGCCCCGCCGTGTCCACCTCCACGTGCAGATCCACCCGCCCCGACGACGCGAACCCGCCGTCCGGCTCCTGCCACGGCAGCCCCCGCAGCTCGGCGTCAGCGCGGGCGAGCCCTGTGGCAGGGTCCGCCAGGGCGGCCACGTGGGCGAAGAGCCGGGGGTCCAGCCACGGCTCCCCGGCCACCACGTACTCGGGATAGATCGTCAGCCGCTCCCGGAGCTGGAACCCGGACTCGGCGGTCCGGGCCTCCAGGAGGGAGATCTGCGGCCAGGGCCGCTCGGGGTTCACGTGGTCGGGGGTGAGCGGCGACACCCCGCCCCAGTCGTCGATCCCCGCCCGGATCATCAGCGCGTACTCGGAGTCCACCAGGTTGGGCGGCGCCTGGATGCGGACCCGGGGCCCGAGCACGAGCCGCGCGACCGCGATCGTGGCCGCCAGCTCCTCCAGGGACGCGTCGGGCAGCCCCCGCATCGCCGTGTCGGGCTTGGCGCGGAAGTTCTGGACGATGACCTCCTGGATCCCGCCGTACTCGCGCGCCACCCGCCGGATCGCGAAGATCGACTCGGCCCGGTCCTCGATGGTCTCGCCGATGCCGATCAAGATCCCGGTGGTGAAGGGCACGTTCGTCCGGCCGGCGTCCTCCAGGACGCGCAGGCGTACGGCCGGGTCCTTGTCCGGCGACCCGTAGTGGGCCTCCCCCTTCTCCTCGAACAGCCGCCGCGACGTCGTCTCCAGCATCATCCCCATGGACGGCGCGACGGGCTTGAGCCGCTGCAGGTCACGCCAGGTCAGCACCCCCGGGTTGAGGTGCGGCAGCAACCCGGTCTCCTCCAGCACTCCGATCGCCATGGCCCGCACATAAGAAAGGGTGTCGTCATAGCCGTGCGCGTCGAGCCAGGAGCGCGCCTGGTGCCAGCGGTCCTCAGGCCGGTCGCCCAGCGTGAACAGCGCTTCCTTGCACCCCATGGCCGCCCCCTGCCGGGCGATCTCCAGCACCTCGTCAGGGCTCAGGAACGGCGCGGGCAGCTTGTGCGGCGCGGTCGCGAAGGTGCAGTAACCACAACGGTCCCGGCAGAGCCGGGTCAACGGGATGAACACTTTCTTGCTGTACGTGATGATCCCTTCGCGGCCGACCGCCCGCAGCCCGGCGTCACGTACGCGGGAGGCATGTTCGAGCAGGGCGTCGAGGTGCTCGCCCCTGGCCTGCAGGAGGACGGTCACCTCCGTGACGTCGAGGGCCTTGCCGTCGCGGGCACGTGCGAGGGCCCGGCGGAGTGCGGAATCACTGACGAGACTCATACGGGCACAGTACGACGGCTGAGTTCGCCGCACGCACCCAGGGGCCCGGCGCGTCAGAAGGACCGGTAGTCGCGTACGGACATCCGGGGCCCGCGCGCGGGCGGGCGCAGGCCGGTGAGCCAGACCAGCACCGCGGCGCGGTGCCGATGCCCCTGGTACGGCTCCAGCAGCCGCAACATCCCCGGGTCGTCGGTCTTCTCCCCGGTCAGCGCGTAGCCGACGAGCTTGGCCAGGTGGTAGTCGCCGACGCTCACCGCGTCCGGGTCGCCCAGCGCGCGCTGGCGCACCTCGGCCGAGGTCCACACCCCGATCCCGGGCAGCGCCCGCAGCAGCCGGTCGAGCTCCTCGGTGGTCGCGGCGGCCTCCAGCTTGTCGGCGTGCCAGGCGGCGTTCGCGATCGTCCGGGCGCGCACGGCCTCCGCCCCCGCGCGGTGCCAGTGCCAGCTGGGGATCTGCCGCCACACCACGGTCTCGGGCACGACCCGCATCCCCTCGGGCGCGGGTCCGGGCGCGGGCTCGCCGTACCGGCCGAGCAGCCACCGCCAGGCCCGCCACGCCTCCTGCCCGACCACCTTCTGCTCGAGCACGGCCGGTACGAGGGCCTCCATGACCCGCCCGGTACGCCCGATCCGCAAACCCGGATTTTTCCTGACAACCTCCGCCAAAACATCATGTTTGGCAACAAATCCGGAAGCGTCGTCGAATGCCCCCAACAGCGCCGGCAGCGCCTCCAGCGCCCACTCCGCGCCCGGCCCCCACGCCTGCCCGTGCACGCACCCGGCCTTGACGCCCACCCGCAGCGTGCACGGCCCGTCGGGCGTCCTGGACGTGCGCCACACGGACCCGTCAGCGCCCTGCCGCCAGGTGGGATCCCCGCCACCGCGCTTGTGCGGCTGCAACGCCAGCCCCACGTCCAGCGGCCCCTCGGGCACCCACCTGCGCTCTCTCACCCGTCCAGTCTGCCCCCACCTCCCCGCTGCCCGTGACCGGGCCGCAGGAGCAAGGGCAGAGGCTCAGACGTCGCTGGAATAGCGCATCGCGCGCTCGGGCAGCTCCACCCCGGGCCAGATGCGCACGCCGTTCTGCAGCTCGTTGCCCGGCCCCACGATGGCGCCGTCGCCGATCACCGCGTCGCACACCACCGTGCCCGCGCAGACCCGTGCGCCCCGGCCCACCACGGAGTCCGTCACGGACGCGCCCGCCTCGATGACGCAGTCGTCGGTCAGCACCGAGCCCACCACCGTCGCCCCGGCCTCGACCACGACCCGCGCGCCGACCGCCGTGCCGCCCTGCACCTTGGCCTCGGGCGAGACCTGAGCCCCTTCCAGCGCGAGGAACTCCCCGGTCGGCCCCGGCAGCGCGGGCGAGTCGAGCCGCCCCAGCACCAGGTCGCGCGACCCCCGTACGAAGGCCGCCGGCGTGCCGACGTCGAGCCAGTAGGTGCGGTCGGCGTAGCCCAGCACCAGCTCGCCCGCCTCGATCAGCCCGGGGAACGTCTCCCGCTCCACGGACACGACCTCGTCGCGGGGGATCGAGTCGATCACCGACCGGGTGAACACGTAGCAGCCGGCGTTGATCCGGTTGGTGACCGGGTTGGGCGTCTTCTCCAGGAAGGCCGTCACCCGCCCGGTCTCGTCGGTCGGGACGCACCCGAACCGGGAGGGATCGTCGACTTCTGTCAAATGGAGCGTTACAGCGGCATGTCGTGCCAGGTGGGTGCGTACCTGATCGCCGATGTCATGGCCCGAGAGGATGTCCCCGTTGAGGATGAGGACCGGGTCGGACGGCCCCGCCGTGAGGGCTTCGGCGGCGTTGCGGATCGCGCCGCCGGTGCCCAGCGGCGTCTCCTCGGTGATGTATTCGAGGGAGAGCCCGAACGCCGACCCGTCGCCGAAGGCGGGCTCGAACATCGACGCCTTGTAGGAGGTGGCGAACACGATCCGGCGGACCCCGAAAGATCGCGCACGGGCGAGTTGGTGGGCCAGGAACGGCACTCCGGCGGTCGGCAGCAGCGGTTTGGGCGTGCCCAGTGTCAGCGGACGCAGGCGCGTGCCCTGCCCCCCGACCAGGAGGATCGCCTCGAGGTCTGGCAAAGAGCTCTCCATCACTCCGTGAGGTTACCGAACTATTCGATCGCGCGTTGATAAGAGCTGAGATGCGCCTCGGCCGAGGCGTCCCAGGTGAACTCGCGTGCTCTTGCCAGCCCCGCCTCCCGCAGCTGCCCCCTGCGGGCGGAGGAGCCCAGCAGGTGTCCGAGCGCCACGGCGATGCTGTCGGCGTCCGGCTCGGTGTAGGCCACGGCGTCGCCGCCGACCTCCGGCAGAGACGAGCGATGCGTCGTCAGGACCGGCGCGCCGCAGGCCATGGCCTCCAGCACCGGCAGGCCGAACCCCTCGCCGCGCGACGGGAAGGCCACCACGAGCGCCCCGCCCAGGAACCCGGGCAGATCGGGCGCGCGCAGGTAGCCGGGCCGGATGACCCTGACCGTGGCCTCCACCTCCCGGCAGGCGGCGTCGACGTCGTCCTCGTGGACCCCGCCGCCGATCACCAGCGCGGGCGGCGCGTCCAGGTGCTTCGCGGCGGCGGCGAAGCCGCGGATGAGGTTGGGAACGTTCTTACGGGGGTCGAGCGCGCCCAGGAACGCCACATAGGGCTGGCCGTGCAGCCCGCACCGCAGCGCGACCCGGCGGATCTCGTCGTCGCTCGGCGGGTGGAACTGCCGCAGGTCGACTCCGTGGTAGGCGACGTCGATGCGGGTGGGGTCGGCGGCGAGCACGCGGACGAGCTCGTCCCTGGTCGCCTTGGAGGGCACGATCACCCGCCGGGCGTGGCGCACGGCGGTGCGGGTGGCGGAGCGGAAGAACGACGCCCGCGAACTGTGCTGGTCGGGCTCGGTGAACCAGGTGGCGTCGTGGACCGTCACCACGGTCGGCAGGCCCGAACCGAGCGGGATGGAGTAGTAGGGGGCGTGGATCACGTCCGCCCCCGCCTGTCGGGCGAGCAGCGGCAGGCCGGTCTGTTCCCAGGCGAGCCGGGCGGCCCTGTTGGAGATCGCCACGGGCCCCGGGAGGACCAGGGCCGAGGGCGCGAGGCTCCGGTAGCGCTCGGCCTCTGAGCGCTGGCAGACCACCGCGAGGTCTGCGCCGGCCCGGTCGAGCGCGGCCACGAGCCCGTCCACATATCTGATCAACGCGCCACGGTCCGCGGGGACCGCCGCCGCGTCGACGAGCACTCGAGGCATTACGTAGATCTTCTCCCCTCAAGATCAACGTGGGACTGGTGTCCCCCTCTGAAGTTCAGCTTATGACCAGCCTCCCCTAAATCGCCGGTCAAATCACACGGAGTTGCGACGCGCTGCGATTCCCGCCATACCGGCGCAGATCAGGTCCCCCAAAATAATGACAATGCGGGACGAAAGAGCCACCGCGATCGCCGCGCCGCCGTCCACGTGAGGCGCCAGCACCGCGACCATCGCGACCTCCCGCACGCCCGCGCCCGCGGGGACGACGAAGGTCAGGATGCCCAGGCACCACGACAGCGCGAAGGCCCCGACGGCGAAGAGCAGGCCGCCCTGGGGGGCGACGAAGTAGAGGTGCACGCCGTAGCAGAGCCAGCCGGCCAGCGCCCAGCCGAGGGCGGCGAGCATGCCGCGCCGGGTGAGCGGGCGTTCGAGCGGCTCCCGCTTGAGCTTGCGCAGGGCGTACCCGATCACGGCGTTGATGACCTTGGGCTCCAGCAGGACCAGCAGCAGCGGGATGAACAGCAGCAGCCAGCCGTAGCGGTCCCAGCCGAGCGTGACCACCGAGACGAGCAGGCCGGTCGCCAGCTGGATGGGCATCATCAGGAAGAACGCCGCCGCGCTGCGCGAGCGCGGCACGCCGAGGTCGCGCCCCATCTCCATCTGGGCGATCACCGGCCAGACGGCGCCGGGGATGTACTTGCCGAGCTGGCCGACGAAGAAGACCTTGGCGGCGGGCCTCGGCGGCAGCGGGGAGCCGAGGTCGGCCAGGAGGGTGCGCCAGGTGAGCATGGCGCCGAGCAGCGCCGCGACCACGGCGACCAGGGACCCGGCCAGCGCGGCCCACGACAGCCTGGCGAACCCGGCCACCACGGTGTCCCACTGCTTGGCCACGGCGTAGGCGCCGAAGCCGAGCGCGACGGCCAGGAAGCCGTACCGGACGAGCCTGCGGACCGGCGAGCGCCGCGGCGCGGCCTCCTCTTTCACGGTCGTCACAGCGGACGGACCCGCTCGGGCGGCCGCGGCAGCGCCGCGCCCGCGGGCCGCCGCGGCGTCTTGGTGGCCACCCACAGGTACGTGGGTACCAGGGGCAGCAGCAGCCTGAGCACCTCACGGGGAGTGCGGGCCAGCACGGTCTGCGCGATCCGCCCCAGCGCGCCGGGGAACAGCTCGCCCCCCGCGAACCGGCCCGGCGTGGCCAGCACGGGGAAGGTGTAGTCCCACACGTGGAAGGCCCGCAGCATCTTGCGCAGCCCGCGCCGCGTCCTGAACCGCTCGTAGTAGTGGTCGGCCCGCCCGGACGCCCGCACGTAGCGGTCGGCCAGCGCGGGCGGCAGGTAGGACAGGAACGGCAGCTTGTAGTGGGGCTCCATGACGCCGAGCCGGTTGCCCAGCCCCAGGTAGAGGACCCCGTCGTCGGACAGCACCCGGTGCATCTCGGCCACCACGGAGTCGGGGTCGACCACGTGCTCGTAGATGTGGTTGAAGACCAGCACGTCGATCGACCCGTCGGGGAACGGCAGCGCGGTGCCGTCGCCGCACACGAACGCCACCCGCTCGCCGAACCGGTCGGCGGCCTTGCGCAGCCCCGGCACGTCGATGTCGATGCCCAGCGTGTGCTTCGCCCCGGCCTGCGCGAGCTCGTCGGCGATGAACCCCGCGGAGCAGCCCACGTCGCCCACCGTCAGCCCGCCCAGCGGCCCGCGGAAGTGCTCGAGCACCGCGATGATCTTCGCAGCCTTCCGCCGCCGTTTGCCCTCGTCGAGCATGGCGGACTGGAACTCCGAGTATTCGAGCTGCGCGACTCGTTGCTTACCCACGAGGACCCACAGTACCCAAATGGGCATGGGTACGAAGCCGGTGCGGCCGCGCTCGCGGTCGTCGGCGCCGCCGTCTGGCCTGCCCGGCGGAGCACGCGTAGCCTGAGCGAATGCTCCGTCGCCTGCTGCGCGTCGTCCTCGCCCTGATCGCCCTCGGCTTCCTGGGTTACGGGCTGGCCACGAACTGGGACGAGACCACCGGGGCGGTGGCGGCGATGTCACCGTGGGCGGTGCTCGGGGCGTTCGCGGCGGTGCTGCTCGGCCAGGTCTTCATCCTGGTGGCCTGGCGGGAGATCCTGGCGGGGCTGGGCACGCGGGTGCCGCTGCGGATCGCCGGGCGGATCATGTTCGTGGGCCAGCTGGGCAAGTACATCCCGGGCGCCGTGTGGGCGTACGCGGCGATGATGGACCTCGGGCGCGACCACGGGAGCCCGCCGCGGCGCACGTTCGCGACGATCTCGCTGAGCCTGGTGATCAACCTCGGCGTCGCCGTCTCGATCGCCGCGGCGACGCTGGGCTCGCTGGAGGCGGTGCGCAAGGCCTGGTACCTCGTGCTGCTCGTGCCGGTGATCATCGTGTGCCTGCATCCCAAGGTGCTCACCTGGGGTCTCAACCTGGCGCTGCGGATCGCGCGCAAGGAGCCGCTGGAGAGCGTGCTGCCCGGCCGTACCGTGGTCGTCGCGGTGGCGTGGACCGCGCTCGGCTGGTTCGTGTACGGCCTGCACATCTGGTTGCTCTCCGGCCGCTCCGACCTCTACCTCGTCGCGACCGGAGCGTACGCGTTCGCGTGGGCCACCGGGATCCTCACCATCGTCGTGCCCGCGGGGGTCGGGGTCAGGGAGGGCGCGCTGGTGCTGGTGCTCTCGCCGCTCATCGGCACCCCGGCGGCGCTCGCGGTGGCGATCGTGTCGCGGCTGGCGTTCACGCTGGCGGACGCGACGGCCGCGGGCATCTCGTTCGTGCTCGGCCGTCAGGCGGCCAGCAGCGTCCCCGCGTACGCCGACCAGAACGGCTCGGGATCGACGGCCTTGACGCCCGACCGCAACCTCTCGGGCTCGCCCGAGGCGTAGAAGCGTTCGAGGGCCGCGCGCAGCGCCCCGGCGTCACCCGGCTCGACCAGCAGCCCGTCCACGCCGTCGGTGACGTGGTCGGCGAGCGCGCCGACGCGGGTGGCGATCACCGGCACGCCGTGCTCGTGGCCGAGCCAGACGTTCTGGCTGGCGGTCGCGTTCCGGTACGGGAGCACGAGCGCGTCCGCCCGCGCGAACAGCCCCGGCACGTCCTCGGCGGCCACGTAGCCGGGCCGCAGCTCGACCCGGTCACCGAGGCCCAGCTCGGCGATCAGCGCCCGCGTCTCGTCGAGCCCGCCCCAGAACTCCCCCGCGACGGTCAGCGAGATCCCGTCGGGCAGCGCCCTGAGCAGCAGATCCAGCCCCTTGTACGGCCGCACGATGCCGAAGAACAGCAACCGGCGGTGGACCTGGGTGGACTTCTCGGCATTGGTGGAGGGCAGGTGCGGCGGCAGCGCCGCCACGCTGACCGGGCTGCCCGTCAACCCCCTGGCCAGCCCGGCCTGCTGCTCGGAGTGGGTCAGGACCCCGTCGACCCGCTTGAGCAGCGCCTTCATGAGCGGCTCGTCGTACGGCTTGCGCTCGTGGGGCAACACGTTGTGGCAGAGGGCAATAGTCCTGACTTTTCGCCTTATCCCGTACAAAATCCCCAAATATGCGGGGACCTGCACCGGACTCAGCACGGCCAGCACCACCAGATCCGCCGACCTGAGCCGCCTCCCGGCGGCCACCCACCCGTCGGGACGCCGCCAGTCGAGCCTGCGCAGGGTCTTCGGGAAAGGCGTGCCCTCCGGCGCGGAGATCGTCTGCTGCCCCGGGTAGAGGAACGACGGATACTGCGCCCGCCACGACTCGATCACCACGTCGTGGCCCTGGGCCGCGAGGCGGTGCGCCAGCTCGGTGGTGTGCTGGGCCCCGCCCCCCTTGTACGGATAGGTGGGGCCGACGATCGCGATCCGCACGCGCTACTCCCCCCGCGACCGCACGATCAGGTCAGCGAGCAGCGCCACGGACCCGATCAGCAGCCCGGACAGGAAGATCATCACGGTGTTGGCCGGGAAGTAGAACGGGTGCATGACCATGTCCCACAGACCCTTCACGAACCCGATGCCCACCAGCCACAGCGCGGGCGGCATGAGCACCTTGAGCGGGTTGAAGTACATGATCATCCGCAGCACCTGCAGGATGTAGCGGTACGCGTCGGACACGAAGCTGAACTTCGACTTCCCGGCCCGCTTGGCGTAGTCGATCGGCAGGTAGTAGATGTCGTGCTGGTTGGACAGGAACGACAGCGTGATCGTCGTCACACACGAGAACCCGGGCGGGAGCAGCCGCAGATAGGGCTTGGCCACCGTCCTGCGGAAGGCCCGCAGCCCCGAGTTGAGGTCGGGGATCTTCTGCCCGGCCAGCTGCTCCGCCACCTTGCGGATCACCCATTTGGCGGGGACCCGCAGCAGCTTGTGCGAGCCCTCCTCGCTGGTGCGCGCGCCGACCACCTGGTCGATCATCGGATCCTTCTCCAGGATCTGCACCAGCTCGGGGATGCGGTCGTTGGGGTAGGTCATGTCGGCGTCGGTCCAGACGACGATCTCGCCCTTGGCCTCCTGCGTGCCGATGCGCCGCACGGTGCCCGCGCCGCCGTTGCGGTGGAAGGCGCGGATGCGCAGGTGGGGGTAGTCGGGAGCGGCCTGCTTCAGCCTGGCCAGCGTCTCGTCGGTCGAGCAGTCGTCCACGGCCACGAGCTCGTAGGTGTAGCCGCTCGAGTCCATGGACCTGGTGATGCGCTCGACTTCATCGATGACGTGATCCTGCTCGTTGTAGCAGGGAAGAACGATGGTGACGTACGGCGCTTCTTCCACGGCAGGTCCACTCTTCGGGGTCTCTAGCGTGCTCACGGGCCTTGAGGGTACTCTGCCCAACTCAAAGCCGAGTCCACGTGCGCCCACTGGGGGCTCCCACTTCCAAGATCATCCATTCCCTTCGGGGAGGGCCATCCAGGCGCCGATCCGCAGGCCCCAGGTGCCGTTCGGGGCGTCCACGAGAGAGCGTTCGTCCTGGCGGGAGGCCAGCGCGAAGACCTGAGTCGGAGGCCCGTACGGCGCCACCTGGTAGTCGTCGGCGGCCAGCACGACGGGGACGCGGCCCGCGGCGCGCACCCGGGCGATCAGCCGGCGCACCTCCGCCTCGGGGGCGGTGTCCACCGAGCCCTCGCGGGCCACGATCGCCGCCGGGCGGTCGCACATGCCGCGTACGAGCTGGGTGAACCGGTCGCCGGTCACCCGCTCCACGATCAGCACCGACGCGTCGGGCGGGAACTTCGCGCACATCCCCGCCACCGCCGCCGCCTCGCCCCGCTCGACCGGCGTGAACGCCGTCCCGATGGAGGTGACGGCCGGCGGCGCGAGGACGATCGGGACGGCGAGCGCCATCCCCCACCGCCGCGCCCGGGACCCGCGCGGCCAGGACGGCGGGTGTGCCCGGAGCAGGTCGCGCAGCCATGCCAGGCCGTACATGGCGAGCAGGATCAGGCCCGGGATCACGATGGGGACCAGGCGGCGGGCGGCCCACGGGTGGTCAGGGGTGATCTCGGGGCGCAGGAGCGTGGTGACGGTGGTCCAGCCGATCACCGCGAGGGGCAGCAGCCACTCGAACGGCCCGCCGTCCCGCAGCAGCCTGCGCACCAGCACCGCCGCCGCGACCGTGGCCAGCACCACCACGGGGATGCCGACGTACCAGGCCACCCAGTGCAGGGAGTTCTCGAAGTAGAGCCGGGTGTCGTCCACGGGCAGGCCGTTGGCCTGCTGGGTCTGGGCGATCATCAGGGCCGTGCGCCGGTCGTCCTCGGTCACGGGCACGCGGGTCACGGTCTGGAACCACGGGCGCGCGTACAGGCCGGCCATGAGCAGCACGACCAGCCCTGCCCCGGCCGCGGGGACCCACGCCGGCGGCCGGATCCTGGCCAGCAGCGGGGCCGCGGCCGTGCCCACCGCGGTGAGCACGAGGACGGCGGCGCAGATGGCCAGCAGCGGCTTGACCGACCCCGACAGGTACGACAGGTAGGGCCGGGAGAGCAGGTACGCCGCGAGCATCCCGGCCCCGGCGCCCGCCACCAGCCCGGCCAGCAGCGGCAGGCCCAGCGCCCCCTGCGGCCTGGCGAAGCGGCGCATCGCGATCAGCAGCCCCGCGAACGCCAGCACCGGCAGCACGTCGCGCAGCCCGTCGACCCGGACCAGCACGGCCAGCCCGAACACCAGCCCGGCCAGCAGCCCGCGGGCCCGGCCCGGCCGGGCGAGCGCGTCGTGAGCCAGCGCCAGCCCGCCGAACAGCAGGATCAGCGACGGGATCTCGCTGAACGTGCTGCGCGAGGTGTAGAGGATCGGCAGGCTGACCGCGAACACCGCCGCCCCCAGCACCGCCCACCGCGCCCCCGCCAGCCGCGCCACCACCCCGGCCACCGTGAGCACGGCCAGCCCGCCCAGCACCGCCGGGATCGCGAAGGGCATCCCCAGCCAGTCGCCGACCGCGAACAGGATCGGCGGCCCCGGCATGAACTGCGGCACCACCGCCCCGTCGAACGCGTAGAACCCGACGCTCTTGAAGATCAACGACGGGTCCGGGCCGCCGAACGCCCAGGCCTGCGTGGGGACGGGCAGCGAGCCGTGGCCCGCGATCCAGGCCGCGTACTGCGCGTACGTGGCCGGGTCGCGCCTGACGACGATCTGCTCGGTGTGCATGAGCGTGTTGAACACGCCGGACGCCACGGCCACCGCCAGGACGCCCATGACCTGCCGGGACGTGGCCTCGGCCACCTTGCCCAGCCCGCGGGTGCCGGCCCGGCAGAGCAGGGCGGCGGCGGGCAGCCCGAGCAGCGCCGCGGGCAGCGGCGCGAAGTGGCCGAGCAGCAGCAGCGGCAGCCCCGCCACCAGCCAGCCCGCCACGGCGAGCGCGGGCGCCACCGAGAGCACGGCGAGCATCCGCCCGGATCGGTCGAGTCCCATCGGTGAGCGAGCGTATCCAACCTGGAGGTCCCGGTGGGTTCCGCCACACGGCGGGCGATCTTCATCTCAACCGGGGAGACCTGGCGTGCGTACCCCTTATCGGCCGGTTGGCACGGGGTTCACTGAATGGCGGGTAGCGTACGTGGGCACTACGGGACATGCCGGAGAGACAGCAGGAGGGCGTGCGGGTGATGCCGGAGACTCGCGCCGACGTGCCCGCCCGCGGCGGCCTGGCGTGGGTCGGGGATCCGTCCCGGTGGAGACGGCACGGATGGTTCCTGGCGGTCCTCGCCCTCGGCACGGCCCTGCGCGCCCTGGCGATGCTGGGCTACCGGCCGGCCCTGTGGTTCCCCGACTCCTACACCTACGTCGTCACCGTCTTCAAACCCCGCCCCGACCTGGTCCGCCCGGCGGGCTACTCGATGTTCCTGAAGCTGCTGGAGCCCTTCCACGCCTTCGGGACGGTCACGGCCGCGCAGCATCTGCTCGGCCTGGCCACCGGCGTGCTGATCTACCGGGTCGCGCGACGGGCGCCGAGGTGGGTGGCGACGCTGGCCACGGTGCCGGTGCTGCTCGACGCGTACCAGATCGAGCTGGAGCACCTGCTCGTCTCGGACACGCTCTTCATGTTCCTGGTCGTGGCGGCGGTGGCGCTGTGCGGGTCGGAGCGGCGGGGCACGGTCGCCGCCATCGGCCTGCTGCTGGCCGCCGCCACCCTCACCAGGACCGTCGGCCAGCCCCTCATCCTGCTGCTGGCCGCCTGGTACGTGCTGCGCGGGCGCCTGCGCCTGGCCGGGCTGCTGCTGGCCGCCGCCCTCGTGCCGGTCATCGCGTACGGCGCCTGGTTCTACGCCACGTACCAGCGGGTCGGGCTCGTGGGCGCGAACGGCGTCTTCATGTACGCCCGCACGATGTCGTTCGCCGACTGCGGCAGGATGGACCCGCCGCCGGACCTGCGGGTCCTGTGCGACCCGCGCCCCCCGGAGCGGCGGCCGCCGTCGCAGGAGTACATCTGGGCGAAGGACTCCCCGCTCGTGCTGCTGCCCGGGATCACGTTCACGAAGGAGACCGACGACCTGGCGGGCCGGTTCGCGACGCTGGCGATCACCAGGCAGCCGCTCGACTACGCCGCCTCGGTGCTGACGGAGCTGGGCCGCACGTTCACGTGGGGCCGCCCGGTCTACCCCGATCCGGAGATCTACGGCTACTACCAGTTCCCGGTGACGGAGCCGGGGCCGCCTGGCCGCTATCCCGCACAGGTCGGCGCCGATTATGCCAAGCTCTACGAGCGGGGCGAGATCGGCACGGAGATCGTCGAGCCCTACGCCGGCTGGCTGAGGGCCTACCAGAACATGGTGCGGCTGCCCGGCCCGGTGCTCCTGGGGGTGCTGCTGGTGTCCCCGGTGGCGGCCGCCATCCGCCGGAGCGGGCGCAGGCGTCCCGCTCCCTGGCTGGTGCCCTGGTCAGCGGCCGTGGTGCTGCTGGTCACACCGGCCGCGGCGGCGGAGTTCGACTATCGATACGTGTTGCCGGCCGTGCCCCTGGCCTGTTTGGCGGCGGCCCTGAGCATCAGACCTGACGTGCGAAAACACTGCGTGAGCAAGAAAGAGTTTGGCGATGATATTCCACGTAATGTCCAGCTCTGAGTATGCTTTGCCGCGGAAACATCACGCCCGGGTCACGGTCGTTCCCCGCGGTCATGGCACCTGGCACGCCGTACGTGACCTCGTCTCGTGGCGCGAGGCGACGAAGCCAGCGCGTCAGGCGCGAGAAGTGAGGCTAGGGGACGTATGACTGACTACAGGAGCGTGCCCGTAGTCACCTCCGGGCAGGACTACCGGGTTGCCCCCACTCAGCCCGGCAGCAGGATGGCGCGTAGAGCGGCCGCCGCGGCTCCGCCGCCCCCGCCCGACGACCGGCCGCCGCACGGCCACCGCGGCGGCGGCAACGGCGGTGGCCAGAACAAGATGCGCATCCTGGCCTGGGTCAGCATCGGTGTCACCTCGCTCATGGTGGCCGGCGCGCTGACCGGCTACACGGTCTACCGCGACGCCTTCGGCAACATCAAGAAGAAGAGCGTCAACAGCGACATCATCAACCCCCGGCCCGTGGACACCGGCGCCCTCAACGTCCTGCTCGTCGGCTCCGACACCCGCGCGGGCAAGGGCAACGCGCGGTACGGCCAGAAGCTCGCCAGGGAGGCGGACGCGGGCGGAAAGCGCACCGACACGATCATCCTCATGCACATCTCGCCCAACCGGGACAAGGCGCGGCTGATCAGCTTCCCGCGTGACTCGATGGTGCAGATCCCCAAGTGCAAGAACGAGACCACCAAGCAGGAGATGCCGCCGCGCCGGGACATGATCAACTCGGCGTACAACTCCGGCGGCATCGCCTGCACGATCTCCACGATCGAGACCCTCACCGGCATCCGCGTCAACCACTTCGTCGAGGTCGACTTCAGCGGCTTCAAGAACATCGTGGACGCGCTCGGCGGCATCGAGATCTGCCTGAAGTCCGGCGTCAACGACAAGAACTCCAAGCTGGTCCTGCCGCCCGGCAAGAGCCTGCTCAACGGTGAGAAGGCCCTGGGCTACGTGCGCCTGCGCCACTACGGCGACGGCAGCGACATCCAGCGCATCAAGCGGCAGCAGATCTTCCTGAGCAAGGTCGTCGCCAAGGCCACCAGCAGCGAGCTGCTCACCGACGTCGGCAAGCTCAGGGACTTCATCGCGGCCGCGGCCGGGTCGGTCACCATGGACCCGGAGCTGGCCAACGACACCGAGCAGCTCATCAACATCGCGCTGAGCGCCAAGGAGATGACGGCCGGCGGCGTCAAGTTCACGACGATCCCGTGGGGGCCCGACCCCGAGGACAAGAACCGCGTGGTCTGGAAGCAGCCCGACGCCAACGCGCTGTTCACCTCGATCAAGACCGACACCGAGGTCGCCACCCCGGCGCCGTCCGCGAGCGCCAGCCCCGGCACCGGCACCGCCACCAAGCCCAAGGTCACGCTCAAGCCCGAGCAGGTGAAGATCCAGGTGCTCAACGGCACCAAGACCTTCGGCAAGGCCCGCGAGGTCGCCGACCAGCTCGCCAAGGAAGGCTTCAACGTCGTCGGCGTCGGCAACTACGAGGCCGCCGACGGCAAGAGCCTGCCGAAGACGGAGGTCCACTACGCCAAGACCATCGAGTCGGCGCCCGACCACGCCGGCACGCTGGCCGGGGCCCTCGTGCCCAAGCCCACCCCGGCGTCGGGCAAGGTCGCGGCCACCAACCCGCAGCCGTACACGTCGGCGACGCCCCCCACGAGCACCCCGCCGAAGGGCACTCCGGTGATCCAGCTGGTGGTGGGCGAGGACTTCGAGTCGGTCAAGGTGACCAAGCTGCCCGACAGCGTCAACAACAGCACGATCACGGCCTCCGAGCAGAAGAACACCTGCACCTGACGAGCCTCCAAGTTCCCTGTGGAATCGGGCGTTCTCGCCCCACGCGAGGGACAGGAGGCGCGTGGGCGGGATAGTCTGTTGCGGGTCGGCGACGCAGCGCGACCCGGAGCCGAGAGGCCATCCGTTGGTCGTGCTGCCGTCGTGTTCCCCGGCCCCGAGCGAAGCTGAGCGACTCCCCTGTGTCTGACACCAGATTCTCCCCACCGGTCACGACTCCGCGGAGCCCCGAGGAGGAGACCGGCGGCCCCGCCCAGACGGGAGCCCGCTGGCCGCTGCCGGAGGAGGCGTTCTGGAGTGAGGAAGCCGATCCGCACTGGATGGCGCCCGGCGAGCTGACCCAGCCGCAGCCCGCCGTCAAGGACGACGAGCCCCCGACGAAGAACCCGGCGGAGAGCCCGGCGAAGGGTCCCGCGAAGGCTCCGGCGAAGGGTCCCGCGAAGTCCCCGGCGAAGGCTCCCGCGAAGGCTCCGGCCGCGGCGGACGAGCCCTCGCAGGCGGCGCAGGAGCGGCGTCCGCGGAAGCGGGCGAAGGCCGCGGCGGACGACACACCCCAGCCGCAGCCGGAGCCGAAGCAGGAGGCCCAGCCGGCCAAGCGCAAGCGCGACCCGTACCTCGACAACGTCAAGTTCGTGCTGATCGCGCTGGTGGTCGTCGGCCACTCGCTGGTGCCGACGCTGTCGGCGGACTCCTCCAGAGCCCTGTACATCTTCATCTACACGTTCCACATGCCGCTGTTCGTGCTGATCAGTGGCTATTTGTCCAGAAATTTCTGGAACTCGAACGCCAAGACCAACAAACTGGTCGACACGTTCCTGGTCCCGTACGTGATCGTCGAGGTCGGCTACGCCCTGCTCCGCGTCTCGGTGGGCCAGAAGTGGAGCCTGACGATCATCGACCCGGCGTGGCTCAACTGGTACCTGCTGGCGCTGCTGTTCTGGCGGCTGTCCACCCCGGTGTGGAAGCGGATGAAATATCCGGTGCCGGTCGCGATCGTCGTCTACCTGCTCTCCGGGTTCTCGCAGATCGAGGGCGACTTCAGCATGGACCGCTTCTTCGGTCTCATGCCGTTCTTCGTGATCGGCCTGGTGATGCAGCCGGAGCACTTCGAGATGCTCAACCGGCGGTGGATCAAGATCCTGGGGGTCCTCACGATCCTGGGTGCGGCGGGGGTGGCGATCTTCCTCGCGCCGCAGGCGAAGCTCTCCCCGTTCTACTTCAAGGCCAGCTTCCAGGACCTCCACCTGTCGTGGTACATGGGCCTCGGCATGCGCGCCGGGCTGCTGGTGTGCGCGCTGGCCATGTGCTTCGCCGTCCTGGCGCTGGTGCCCCGGGGCGAGACGTGGTTCTCCGACCTCGGCACCCGCACGCTCTACTGCTACCTGCTGCACGGCATCCCCGTGCTGGTCGCCAAGGAGATGGGCTGGCTGGAGTTCCCGTGGCTGTTCGGGCCGCTCGGCGTGCTGGCGATCGCCTCCAGCGCCTTCGCGCTGGCGATCGTGTTGTGCCTGCCTGAGACCCGCACGGTCTTCAAGTGGGTGCTCGAACCTCGCCTGACCTGGCTCTATCGCCGCCCCTCACGAAGTTAAGCGACAGTTCTACCCACATTTACGCCTTTGACCTGGTAGGCGCGGAGCATCGACACATGCGTGTATGTGTCGCCACGACCGTCCATCATCCCGAGGACGCCCGGATCATGCACCGGCAGATCAGGGCGCTGCTCGACGCGGGCCACGAGGTCACCTACGTCGCACCGTTCACGTACTTCAACGTGACCCCCACCATGGGGGTCACCGCGATCGACGTGGCACGGCACGCCTCGTACGGCAGGGCGCGCGCGGCGCTGAAACGCGGCGTGAAGGGCGCGGACCTGCTGATCGTGCACGAGCACCGGCTGCTGGGCGCGCTGCCCTACAGGCGTCCTCCGGTCGTCTGGGACATACGCGAAGAGGTCTCCCCCAGGCGGCTGGCCCGCGCGGGGAGGCGCCACCGCGTGATCACGCCCGCGGAGGTTCCCGAGGCGACCCTGGTGTCCCTCAGCCCGCCTCCTCCCGGCGACACCAGGGTCGTGCACATCGGCCGCCTCTCGTCCGAGCGCGGCGTGTCGGAGCTGATCGGGCTGGCCGAACGGCTGGTCCCGTACGGCGTCAGGCTCGACCTCATCGGCGCGGCGGCCCGGGACGTCCGTCCGCTGCTGCGCGACGCGCAGCGGGTCGGGCTGCTCGACTGGTTCGGGTACGTGCCCAACCGGCACGCGCTGCGCATGGCCGAGGGCGCGCTGGCGGGTCTTTCGCTGGCGGACGACACGGTGCGGACGGCGCCGACGAAGATCATGGACTACATGGGGCGCGGGCTGCCCGTCATCACGACTCCCCAGGGCTCGGCGCTGGTCGAGCGGACCGGGTGCGGGCTCGTGGTGCCGCTGGACGTGGAAGCCGTGCTGAACGCCGTGCTGGACCTCAAGGAGGACCCGCTGCGGCGGGCCCGGCTGGGCGCCCTGGGGCACGCGGAGGCGCGGCTGCACCACCACTGGCCGGACCACGCGGCGGCCTTCGTCAACCGCGCCGAGTCCTGGGCCGGCCTCCCCACCCACGCCCTGGCCGTCTGACCGGAACGGCCGGCCTTCCGGGAGCACGGGCGACACGCCGGAGGCCGGGCGGCGGGTGCGGCACCACGGAAGGACATCGGGGGTGGGAATGGCGACACGACTGAGGGGTTGATGTACTGGGGCCATGGCAACGCATCTGATCCAGGGCCGGACGGTGGCCATGCCGGTGCGGGTGCGGGACGCGGAGGTGTGCAGCGCCTTCTACGCGGTGCGCGCCGACGCCGCCAGGGCGGTGATCGCGTACTCCGGACTCGACGTGGCCGAGTTCCTGCCCGGCAAGGCCGTCTGCGTGCTGCTGTTCGTGGACTATCGCGACGGCGATCTGGACCCGTACCACGAGTTCGGCATGGCGTTCCTGGTGCGTCCCCCGGGCGTGTCCGGGTCCGGGGGGCTGTGGGACCTGCGCCAGGCCGGGGTGTTCGTGCACTGGCTGCCGGTGGACCAGCCGTTCACGCTGGAGGCCGGGCGCACGCTGTGGGGGTTCCCGAAGGAGCTGGCGGACATCGAGCTGCGGCTCGGCACTCCGTACAAACGGTGTGTCCTGCGCAGGGACGGCCGGCTCGTGCTGGACATCCTGATCAAGCCGGGCGTGCCCGCGCCTGGGGCGACGGTGATGGCGCCGCTCGACGCCTACACGCACCGGGACGGGATCACGCGGCGCGTGCCCTGGTCCGTACGGGCCCGCGGCGCCCGGATCCGCCCCAGCGGGGCGCTGATCCGCCTGGGCAACCATCCCATCGCCAAGGAGCTGAGCGAGCTGGGGCTGCCCAGGCGGGCGATGTTCACCAGCACGATCTCGCGGGCCGCGATGTCCTTCGGCGAGGCCGTCGAGGTCTGACGCCCCGATGGCCTGCCACCGTCAGACGATCGGCGGGCGGCCCAGCTTGACCATGCGCCACGCCGTACGCCACGCCATGGGCCGCCGCTCGCCCGCCGGAGTGCGCAGGCCCTCGAAGAACCCGCTGAACCACGCCTTGAGCGCCGGACCGGCCCCGCGCTCCCGCACGAGGGTGAGCACGACCCAGTTGGTGAGGTAGAGGAACGCCAGCGGCCACGGCAGGTTGCGCCGCGCCAGCCAGACCCGGTTGCGCGCGTTGAGCCGGTAGAACTCGACGTGCCGGGTCGGCGGGACCTGCGGGTGGTACATCACCGTCTCGGCGTCGTACTCGATCCGGTAGCCCTCGCCCAGCAGCCGCCAGGCCAGGTCGGTCTCCTCGTGAGCGTAGAAGAACCGCTCGGGCAGCCCGCCCACCTGGAGGAAGGCCGAGCGCCTGATCGCCGAGGCGCCGCCGAGGAACGTCGTGACCGGCGACGAGCGCTGCGGGTCGCCGGCGCGCAGCCGGGGCACGTGGCGCCGCTGGCCGATGCCGCCGTCGGGGTCCATGACGCGGAAGGAGATCACCGCGAGGTCCGGCTCGGTGGCGAAGCGGTCGCGTACGTGCGCGACGACCTTCTGGTTGGCATACCAGCCGTCGTCGTCGAGGAACAGCACGACGTCTCCCGAGCACTCCTCCACGCCGCGGTTACGGCCTGCGGGGATGCCCGTATTCTGGTCGAGCCGGATCGCTTTCACGACCGCGGACGACCCTTCGGGTGGCGTCGCCGACAATTCGGGCACATCTGCACCGTTGCCCACGATCACCACCTCGACGTCGCCGTCGACCTGGTTGAGCGCGGACTCGACCGCCCGATTCAGCTCCGCGACCCGGTTACCCATGGTGAGGATGACGCACGAGATCTTCAACGAATCACTGTCCTGACGCGTTGAGAACACGGGCGGAGCATTCTTTCATGATCACCGAGTCTGCTGGTCTGCATGTTTTGGAAAGGCTGGGGCTAAGCGTATCGGAACCGAGGATGAACCCCCACCGAACGGCGGACGTCCGATCTATACGACGGACGGGGAGCTCCTCCGGTTCCGACATCAGATCACGCCAGTCTCTTCGAGGCGATGATGCTTACCAAATGCAGGACAACCTGTAGGCATGCCGCGACGAAGCAGGCCACGATCAGGACCCGCGAGGCCGTCAGGTCACCGAGGATCAGATCGACGACGGCGGCCGCCAATGCCAGCAGCGACAGCTCGATCGGCTGCACGATCCGGTGGAACTTCGTCGCCGACAGCACCCGCCGGCCCAGGCCCAGGAGCCCGGAGCGGAACTGCACCGCGGAAGCCTCCGTGGCGGCCTCCAGACCGCCCTTGGCCCGCGCCACCTCCACCAGGTCCGTCTCGGCCTTGATGAGGATCGCGCCGAGCGCCGCGGCGAAGCCCAGCACGGTGTACCAGTCGGGCAGTACGGCCGACGCCCGCCAGCCCAGCCCGGCCAGCACCGCGGCCTCGCAGAAGTAGGCCCCGACCCGGTCGAGGTAGACCCCGACCAGCGAGGTCTTCCCCGTCCAGCGGGCCAGCTCGCCGTCGGAGCAGTCGAGCAGCAGGTAGACCTGCACCAGCAGGGCGGCGCCCACGGCGGCCCACAGGCCCGGCAGGGCGAGCACGACCCCGGCCAGGGCCCCGGCCACCGTCATCACCCAGGTGAGCTGGTTGGGCGTGACGGAGGTCTTGGCGAACAGCCAGGTGACGTAGATGGACAACTGGCGCATGTAGAGCACGCCGGCCCAGTGCTCGCCGTTCCTGCGCTCGAGGTGGCCGGCGGGCTGGGCGACCCGCCGGATCTCAGCTACCGAAGGCCCGGACATAGTCCCCCACCCGATCGTGGATCTCGGAGTCCTGCATGCGCAGGTGCTCCAGGATCGTGTAGCGGCCGGGGCGGGTGGACGGTGCCAGGGCGACGGCCTCGGCGAACTGCTGGCCGGTCAGCCCGATGTCGGCGGGCACGACGGGCAGCTTGTGCCGGCGCAGGCAGTCGACCACCTGCGTGACCCGGGCCTCGTCCTCCCTCAGGAAGAAGCAGAAGGCGGCACCGATCCCGGCGAGCTCGCCGTGGTTGGAGGTGCCGGGGAAGAGCTGATCCACGGCATGAAGGATCTCATGATCTCCACCGCTCGCGGGCCGGGACGACCCCGCGATCACCATGGACATGCCGGACAGGATGAGGGACTCGGCCAGCACGGTCAGGAACGCGTCGGACTCGATGGAGTCGCCGCGGCCGATGAGCGCCTCGGCGGACGTGCGGGACATCGAGCAGGCCAGCCCGTCGATGGGCTCGCCGCGCTCGACGTTGCCGAGCTGCCAGTCCTCGATGGCCGACAGGTTGCTCACCACGTCGCCCACGCCCGCCCTGACCAGCGACTCCGGCGCGTTGTGCACGAAGTCGAGGTCGACCAGGATGGCCAGCGGCATCGGCACCCCGAACGAGCCCTTGCCGCCCTCGTAGACCAGGGAGGCCGTGGGCGAGCAGATGCCGTCGTGGGAGAGGTTGGTGGCCACCGCGACCATCGGGATGCCGGCGAGCGAGGCGGCGTACTTGGTGGCGTCGATGGTCTTGCCGCCGCCGACGCCCACCACCACCTCGTAGGCGGCCTTGCGCAGGTCGGCGCCGAGCGAGACGGCCGCGTCGACCGAGCCGTCGGCCACCCGGAACACCTCGGCCTCGCCCAGCTGGGGTGTGATCAAGCTCTCGATGTGGTCGCCCTGCCCGCGGCCGACGGCCACCGCGACCCGGCCGGAGGTGGCCACCCTGCTGTCGGCCAGCAGGGCGCCGAGCTCGGCCACCGCGCCCCGCCTGACCTGCATGGTCAGCGGAGCCGGCAGCATCCTCGCTAGAAGCGGCATGCGCGCCCCCTCAGTAGCGGACGGCTATGGTACGAGCCTTCGCCAGGTCGTCGTGGTTGTCCACCTCGACCCAGTCGACCTCTCCGATGGGCGCGGCGTGGATGACCTCGCCGCGCTCGACCATCTCCTGGTAGCCGTCCTCGTAGTAGAGCTGGGGGTCACGCTCGAAGGTCGTCTTGAGCGCGTCGGCCAGCAGGTCGGCCGCGCCGGGCCGGATGAGGGTGGCGCCGATGTACTCGCCGTACGCCTCGGCCGGGTCCATCAGCTTGGTGATGCGGCGCAGCGAGCCCTCCGCCGAGAGCGTGACCTTCATCTCCTCGTCGGCGAGCTTCTTGACGTTGTCGACGGCCAGCAGGATGCCGCTCGTCTCGGGAGCGGACAGCAGCGTCTTCTCGACCGAGACCGGGTGCACGGTGTCGCCGTTGACCAGCAGCACGCCCTGGGAGAAGTAGTCGCGGGCGCACCACAGGGAGTAGGCGTTGTTCCACTCCTCGGCCTTGTCGTTGTGGACGAGGGTGAGCTTGACGCCGTGCCGCTGCTCCAGGTCCTCCTTGCGGTCGTGGACGGCCTGCGCCGCGTAACCGACGACGACCACGACCTCCCGCAGGTCCACCGCGGCGAGGTTGCGCAGGGAGATGTCCATGATCGTGGTTTCGCCGTCGACCGGCACGAGCGCCTTCGGCAACGTGTCGGTGTACGGCCGCAGACGTCGTCCGGCTCCAGCGGCCAGAACCATTCCCAGCAACGTGCACTCCTCAGTCGAGCATGTCTTCGTGAGCCCAAAGAGTATTCGTCTTTGGGCCCTGAGCGGGTAATCCGGCGTTAGTCTTGCGTTCCCGTATCGGGTGTTTCCACCCCGGAACGGGGCGCGGCGAGCCAGCACGTGAGGCTCTCCCAGCCGAAGAACGCCCACAGATAGAGCGCGAGCAGCAGATAGCCGCTGGTCAGCCAGCCCGTGAGGGCGACCAGCGAGACCACCATCATCCGGCCGTCCCAGCCGAGGCCGAACGTGGACAGCCACGCCGGTGCGTACACGTGCTGCCGCAGCCGGTAAACAAGATCATAGTGGTGGAACGCCAGCGCGCCGAGCAGCAGGAAGATCACCACGGGGTGCACCTCATGGGCGAACCCGCACGCCGCGACGAAGGTGTACTCGATGAGCCGCAGGATCGGCGGGACGAGCCAGTCGAACCTGCCGTCGTGCGCGTGCGTGCTGCCCGGCCCGGCCAGCAGCAGCGTCACGGCGGGCGCGAACACCGCGAGCCCGTCCGTGCCCGCCACGCCGAGCAGCAGCAGCACGCCCGTGACGAACGTGCCCGCGATCACCGGCGGCAGCGGCGGGAGCTGCCCGGCCACGAGCAGGCCCATGGCGCGCGAGAGCGGGCCGTCGTCGCGGTAGGCCACGACCGTGCTGCGGGGGACGGGAGTCATGTGGACCGAAATCACCGTGCCGACCTCGCGATCCGTCCGGCGAGCTGATAGAGGGCCGCCACGCCGCCCCAGCAGAGCAGGGACAGGAACGTCACTCTGGCGTTCCAGCCCGCGGCGGTGACGGCGATCAGCGCGGTGCGCTCGCCGATGGGCAGCACGACGCTCTTCTTGAGCCAGCGGGCGATCGCGTCGCGCTCCAGGCGCTGGGCGATCCCGAGCACGCCCCGTGCCCGGCTTCCGTCGGCCGACTCCAGGAGGGAGCGCGCGGGGCGTCCCCACTGCGCGCCAACGCGGGCGGCGTCGGTGCGGGCCCCGGCGTACGTCTGGTCGATGGCGTGCCTTACGACCTGGAGGATCATGGCGGCCACGGCGAGCTGCCAGATGCCGGTGCCGGGGAAGCCCAGGGCCAGGCCGACGTAGACGGCGTACTCCTTCAGCCGGTCGGCCATGCCGTCGGCCCACGCCCCCAGCGGCGAGAACGTGCGCGTGTAGCGGGCCAGCTGCCCGTCGAGGCAGTCGAGCGCGAACGACAGGTAGAACAGCAGCGCCCCCGCCAGCCGGCCGGCCTGGCTGCCCTCCGAGAACCAGAGGGCCGCCAGCGCGGCCATCCCGATCGAGGCGCCGGTGACGGTGTTGGGGGCCAGGTTGAGCCGGGCCGCCGGTCTGAGCAGGTGGCGCGTCCAGGTGGAGACGAGGAAGGTGGCGAAGAAGCCGTCGTCCGCCTTGATGGACAGGTCGAGCCTGACCTTGGCCTCGTCCACCTCGGCCAGCCTGGCGACGGCGGTGTCGGCGGCGTGCTGGCCGGTCACCCGGTCGGCGTGCAGCGGCCCGATCGCGGCCGCCCGCACCGACACGCCCGATCTGACCAGCCCGACCAGGAGCAGGTCGACGGCCTCGACGGGGGTGACCGGGCCGAGCTTGCCGGTGTCGGCCAGCTCGGCCAGCTCCTCCGCGATGTCCGCCAGCGCGCCGAGGTCGGCCTCGCCCGCCTTCAGCACGCCTCTGAACGTGGCGTTGGCCTCGGGGACCACGTGGAACGAACTGCCCGCGGCGACGATCTTGCCTCCTTCGACGCGGACGGGCGGCCGCATGGGCGCCGCGGCGGCGTCATGGGAGACCAGGGCCCCGCTGCCGCGCGCGGGGTGGTCGAGCAGCAGCGCCAGCGCCTCGGTGTGGGCCACCAGGTCCGCGGGGAGCACGGCCACCGCCCCCGTGGAGATCCGGGCGATCTTGGCGACGCCTCTGAGGTCGGCTCCGAGGCCGCCACCCGGCGTCACCACCTGGATCTCCCGGACGGGCAGCGTGGCGAGCTGGTCGGTGACGCGGTCGAGCAGGGTGACATCGAAGCTGGAGAGCTTGCATGCCGGGGTCGTGGCGAGCACGACGACCGATGTGGCCGTGGTCTCGCGGGTCAATGAGTCGGGCAAAGCGCAGGTCTCCTCCCGGTCGCGCGGGAGCCGCGTGGCTTGGGGGTGCGTAGGCACAGCGTAGCGACAGGTCAAGGCGGAATCACGGAACAGGACCGTTACGCTGCCGATATGGATTCACGGTTGCGGTCGGTCGGGGTGCTTCTCGCGGGCGGCGTGGGGCAGCGGATCGGGATGGACACCCCCAAACAGCTCATCGAGGTCGCGGGAAAGCCGATCATCGAGCACTCGCTGGCGGTGTTCCAGAACGCGCCGGAGATCGACGAGATCGTGGTGCTGATGACGCCCGGCTACACCGACCGGATCCGCGAGATCGTGGACAAGGGCGGCTACGACAAGGTCAGCAAGGTCGTGGAGGGCGGCGCGAGCCGTACCGAGAGCACGTGGCTGGCCCTGCGGGCGCTGGGCGCCGAGGAGTGCAACGTGCTGCTGCACGACGCCGTACGCCCGCTCGTGGAGCCCCGGATCATCACCGAGTGCGTCAAGGCGCTGGAGACCCGTTCGGCCGTCAACGTGGCGATCCCGAGCTCCGACACGGTCCTCGTGGCCGTGCCGGGCCCCGGCGGCGAGGTGATCGGCGACGTGCTGGACAGGTCGGTGCTGCGGCGCAGCCAGACGCCGCAGTGCTTCCGGCTCTCGGTGATCCGCGAGGCGTACGAGCGGGCGCTGGCCGACCCCGGGTTCGCCGGCCGCCCGGCCACCGACGACTGCGGCGTGGTGCTGCGTTACCTGCCCGACGTGCCGATCCACCTCGTGCCGGGCAGCGAGCACAACATCAAGGTCACCCACCCCCTCGACCTGCGGATCGCCGAGCTGCTGTTCCAGCTCGCCGCAACCCCGCCGATCTCCGACTTGCCCAGATAGGTCACAGACGTTTGACCTGAGAGTTGTTACTGTGCGATCGCATGAGGAGACTCATCGTGATCGCGGCTCTGCTCGGCTGCTACCCCACGCTGTTGTGGTCGGCCCTCTGGCCCGCGCCGGAGGTGTTCGGGGCGGTCGCCGTGCTCTCCTACGTGGTGGAGTACGCGGCCTCGCGCGCCGCCAGGCCGCTGCCCGAGCTGCTCGCCAGGGTGCACCTCGGGGTCACGCTGCGCTTCGCCGCCAGGGAGACCATGGCGCTGCTGCTGGTGGCGCGGATGGCGGGGGTCGACTCGCCGTGGTTCGTGGCGCTGGCGTCGGGCATCTTCGCGATCCACGTGGTGCGGGCCGGACACGCGGCGCTGGCGCTGCGGCTCAAGGGGACGCTCAGCCGGATGCCGGTGACCACCCGCAACCTCGACGTCTCGGCGCTGCGCATCCCGAAGATGCCGCCGCCGTCCCTGCGTGACAGCCGCAGCATGCGTTTCCTCTACCTCGACGCGCTGCCGGTGGCCGGCGCGGCCGTCGGCGCCGTGCCCGCCGCGATCGGCGCCGGTCTGGCGGTCCTGCTGGGCATCGCGGGGGCGCTCGCGCTCATCCCGTACGTGCGCCGCGCCACGCCGCTCACCGACAAGGCCAGGGTGCTGGCGGTCGTGGGCGAGCAGGTCGAGAAGTACCGGCCCGAGGTCATCCTCTACTTCTCCGGCGCCACCGCGGCCGCCTACCAGGCCAGGATGTGGCTGCCCACGCTGGAGCGCATCGGCCGGCGTGCCATCGTCGTGCTGCGCGAGCGCGGCATGGCCAACCATCTCGACGCGACCACGCTGCCGATGCTGTGCATCCCGTCGGCGGCCGACCTGATGAGCTTCCGCGCCCTGTCCAGCGCCAAGCTCTGCCTGTACGTCTCCAACGTCGGCCGAAACGTCCACATGCTGCGCATCCCGACCCTGCGCAGCGCGTTCCTCAACCACGGCGACAGCGACAAGGAGGCGTCGTTCAACCCGTTCTCCCGGGTGTACGACGAGGTGTGGGTGGCCGGTCCCGCGGGCCGCGACCGCTACCGCCGGGCCAGGGTGGGCGTCAGGGACGAGAGCATCCACGAGGTCGGCCGGCCGCAGCTCGAAGGCATCTCGACGGAGGGGCCGGAGCTGCCGTACCGCACTGTCCTGTACGCCCCCACCTGGGAGGGCTGGAACGACGACCTGTTCCACACGTCGCTGATCACCATGGGCCCGCGCATCGTGCGGGCGCTGCTGGACCACCGGCCGCGGGTGCGCGTGATCTACAAGCCGCACCCGCTGACCGGCCACCGCGACCGCAGCGCCGGCCGCGCGCACCGGAAGATCGTGGCCATGATCGAGGCGGCCGAGCTGGCCAAGTCGAAGGCCAGGCACCCGTCGCGGGCGACCGGGGAGACGCCGCGGATCGAGCATCTGATCGTCACCGGCCCCGAGCCGCACCTGTACGACTGCTTCAACCGGTGCGACCTGCTGATCAGCGACATCTCCAGCGTCGTGGCCGACTTCCTGGCCAGCGAGAAGCCGTACGCGGTGACCAACGTCGCCGGCCTGGACGAGCGGGCCTTCCACGAGCGCTACCCGAGCAGCGAGGCGGGCGTGCTGATCGGGAAGGACCTGGCCGGGCTCGCGGAGTTCCTCGACGGGGAGGACTCGCTGGCCCGGGCCAGGATCAAGCTCAGGAGCTATCTGTTCGGGGCGGAATATCCGGACGCGCTGACCCGCTTCGACGCCGCCGTCGAGCGGGTCTTCGCCGGGTCATGACCCGGGCGGCCTGGCCAGCTTCTTCGGGCTGGTGAGGAAGCCCCAGCCCCAGGAGCAGTGCATGGCGGCGTACACGATCGGCAGCCGCAGCCGCGCCCCCGGGGACAGCCCGCTGCCCGTCAGCGCGGAGCCCGCCGCGATGGCGACGGCGTAGCCGCCGGGGACGATGAGCGCCCAGGGGAAGAACGGCGAGACGACCAGCCCCAGCAGCATGGCCAGCACCGCGGCGGGCGGCGCCAGATAGCGCAGGTTGATCGTGCCCTCGTGGGTGCGCGCGACCACGCGCCGCCACCTGCCGTAGTGGAAGTACTGCTTGGCCAGGGCCTTGACGTTGGGGCGGGGACGGTAGGAGACCCGCATGCGCGGCTGGAACCAGACCAGGCCGCCGCTCTGGCGGATGCGGTGGTTCATCTCCCAGTCCTGCGCCCGCTGGAAGTGCTCGTCGTAGCCGCCCACCCGGTCGAGCGCCGAGCGGCGGAAGACGCCCAGGTAGACGGTGTCGGCGGGGCCCGCGGTGCCGCCCACGTGGAAGGCGGCGGCGCCCACGCCGATCTTGGACGTCATGGCGCAGGCGACGGCCTGCTCGAACGGCGTGATGCCCTCGGCCGCCATGACGCCGCCCACGTTGTCGGCGCCGGTCTCGGCCAGCGTCTCGACGGCGACGCGCAGGTAGTCGGGGGGCAGCATGGCGTGCCCGTCGACCCGGGCGATGATGCCGTTGCGCGAGGCGGCGATGGCGGCGTTGAGCGCGTTGGGGGTGCGGCCCGTCGGATTGGGCACGACCGTCACCCGTGGATCGGCCGCCGATATGGCGTCGGCGACCTCCTGGGTGCGGTCCTGGGACGGACCCACGGCGAGCACGACTTCGATCTCACCTGGGTAGCTCTGGGCGAGGACCTGGTCGACGGCCTCGCGAAGGTGCCGCTCCTCGTTGAGGACCGGCATGACGACGGAGATGGGGGGCCAGGCACGCGTCTCCGCGGGGGCCTGCGGCGAGTCGGGGAACTGCTTCATGGCGGGGCTCACGCTACTGTACGACCAGGGGAGTCGGGCAATCGAAAGCCTGATCCTCCGGGTGACAAAAAGGGGGACGGGATGCGCGACCCGGGCGAGGAGGACGGCGGTGTGCTCGTGGGCGGTGACGCCTACGGCGGCGTCAAGCTCGCGAACCCGCGTCCTCGCAGGCCGCTCAGGAGCGCCAAGGCCCGCCGTCGCAACGTGTTCGTCGCCGGGTTCCTGTCCACCGGGGTCCTGGTCGCCACCGGCGTGGTGTGGGCGACCCCGCGCCAGATCGGCACCGTTGACGCCGGGGTGACCGTGCCCGCGGCCCGCGGCGCCGAGAACATCCTGATGGTGGGCGTCGACAAGCGCGACGACCTCACCCGCCAGCAGCAGAACCGGCTCAAGCTGGGCCGCGAGTCCGGCCAGCGCACCGACACCATGATGGTCATCCACCTGTCGGAGGACCACAAGCGGGTCACCGTGGTGAGCCTGCCGCGCGACACCTGGACGACGATCCCCGGCAAGGGCGAGCACAAGATCAATTCGGCGTACCAGTTCGGCGGGCCCAAGCTCACCAAGGAGGCCGTCGAAGCCGCCACCGGGCTGCAGATCAACCGCTACATCGAGGTCAACATCCTCGGCTTCATCGACGTCGTCGACTCCCTCGGCGGCGTCACCGTCTGCACGCCCGTGCCGATCAACGACCCCAAGACCGGGCTCAACCTGCCCGCCGGCACCCACCAGCTCCAGGGCGTGCAGGCGCTCGGCTACGCCCGCACCCGCGCCACCGCGCGCTCCGACCTCGACCGCATCGACCGCCAGCAGCAGGTCATCTCGGCCCTGCTCAACCGGGCGCTCAGTGCCGACACCCTGGCCAACCCGGCCAAGCTGGCCTCGTTCGTCAACTCCACGCTGAGCACGGTCAAGGTCGACCCCGACGACGGGCTCCTCGGCCTGGCCACCCAGATGCGCGACGTATCGCTCGACGACGTGCGCTTCGCGGAGGTGCCGCTGTCCAACGTCGACTTCAAGGCGCCCACGGGCGAGTCCGCGGTCCTGTGGGACAAGCCGGCCGCCCGCGACATGTTCGCGCGGATCAACGCCGACCAGGACCTGACCAAGCCCGCCGCCTCCCCCTCGCCCACTCCTTCGGTCAAGCCGTCGGCCATCCCGCCCGGCAGCATCACGGTCAAGGTCAAGAACGGCACGCTCATCACGGGTCTCGGCGCCCGCACCAAGGAGGGACTGGTCGCGTACGGCTTCAAGGTCCCCGGCCAGCCCGGCAACACGACCAAGAAGGACTACAAGAAGACGGTCGTCCATTACGGCCCGGGGCAGGAGGACGAGGCGAAGGTCGTGGCCGCCGCCATCCCGGGCGCCGAAATCGACAAGGCCGACATCAAGGGCATCGAGCTGATCATCGGCAGCGATCAGCCGAAGATCGCGAAATCCAAGTCGGCTTCCATGCCGTCAGCGAAACCGAGTGTTACACCGACCACCAAAACGGCAATGCAGAACATATGTAAGAAACAGTAATAACAGTCGGCGGTTCGGCAGGTGAAGCCCTCATGGTGGTCAGGTCGTGGCGGGAGGACCCCTGTACGGTGCTGCACGTCGTGGGCGACCTCGACGTGGCAGGCGCCCCCCGGCTGCGGGACGAGCTCGAACAGGCCATCGCCGCCGCCGACCCGCTCAACCTCGTCGTCGACCTGACCGAGGTCCCGTTCTGCGACTCGGTGGGACTCGGGGTGCTGGTGGCCACGCTCAACCACGTCCGGCGCGTGAAGGGCCGCCTGATCCTGGTGCTGGCCCCCGGCATGATCCGGCACCTGCTGACGATCACCAACCTCGACCGGCACTTCGAGACGCGCGAATCGCTCGGCGAGGCGTGTTCGGCCTTCGGCAGCGCCGCCTGACCTCGATCGGGCCCTGATGGGGACGGTCTGAGTGATCGCTTCCGTGCGAGAACATGGTCATGTCATCACGGGCACCCCTCGCCACGGCGGCCGCGGCCGGGGAGAGCCCCTCAGGTGTGGAGGCCTTCGCGTTGTTCGACCAGTTCCCCGAGCCGGGGCGCTCCCAGCTCGCGGCCGCCTTCGACGAGGGCAGGACCCGGCCTGAGTGGTGCTTTGTGAAGGGGCAGGCCCGCCTGGCGTTCTGGGCGCCCTTCCCGGGCTCGGAGCCGGTGACCATCTGGCAGTTCGACCCGGGCCCCGACCCGGTCGCCGCCGCGGAGCTGCTGAACGGCAGCCTGCGCACGATGGGGCTGAGCAAGATAATCCACGACATCTCGCTCAAACCGGGGCTCCTCCCCATGGTCGACCGCGCCGTGGAGCACGAGGCCCTGACCCTCGCGGGGTTCGTCATGGAGGTCGAGCGGCTGGTGCTCGAATGGGTGGCGGGCAACGACGTCCCGGCCGACCCCGGCCGCCTGACGTACCGCCCCGCGCGCCGCATGGCCGCCGACGAGGTGATCGACGTCCTCGTACGCGTCTCGGAGGGCTCGCTCGACTACGACACGCGGATCGAGGTGGCCACGTCGGGGGCCGAGCGCGAGGCCCGATGGATGTACGACGACCTGATCAACCGCAAGGGCAAGCCCGACTGGTTCGTGATCGGCTACCTGGGCGACTCCCCCGTGGGCCTGGTGGCCCCCGACGACCACTCGATCGCGTACATCGGCGTGGTTCCCGAGCACCGCGGCCACGGCTACGTCGACGACCTGCTGGCCAGGGGCACCCGCACGCTGGCCGAGGCGGGCGTGCAGCGCGTCGTCGCCGTCACGGACGTCGCGAACGTCCCGACTGCCGACGCCTTCCTGCGTGCTGAATACTCGGAGGTCGGCCGGTTGTTCCGCTATTACTGGAGGGCATAGTGAGACTCGGAGTCATGTTCGACCGGGACCTTCCTCCCGAGCAGTTGATCCCGTTCGCCAAGGCGCTCGACGAGACGTCCGTGGACGACCTCTGGGTGGTGGAGGACCTGGGCTGGACGGGGGGTGTCTCGTCGGCCGCCACCGCGCTCGCCGTCACGTCCCGGCTGCGGGTCGGCATCGGCATCACGCCCGCTCCCCTGCGCAACCCGATGCTGCTGGCGATGGAGCTGGCCAACCTGGCCAGGGTGCACCCCGGGCGGCTGGCCGCCGGGATCGGGCACGGCGTGGGCGACTGGATGCGCCAGGTGGGCGCCGCCCCGTCGTCGCCGCTGGCGCTCCTGGAGGAGACGATCACGTCCGTAAGCGCGCTGCTGCGCGGCGAGACGGTCACCCTGCACGGCAGATCCGTCCACCTGGACGGGGTCTCCCTGGTGCACCCGCCCTCCGCGCCCCCGCCCGTGCTGGCCGGGGTGAAGGGGCCGCGCTCGCTGGCCCTGTCGGGCCGGGTCGCCCAGGGGACGATCATCCCCGAGGGTGTCGGGCCCGCGCAGCTGCCCGGGATCCTGGACCAGATCGGCGGCCCCGCCGATCACGAGCTCGTGGTCTTCTCCTTCCTCAACACCGAGGCCGAGGTCCCGGAGAGCGCCCGGGCCCTGGTGGCGGGGCAGGCCGGGTTCCTCGGGGTCGCGCCCGAGGAGGTCGCGATGGCGTCGGGGTCTCCTGAGGCCGCGGCCGAGCACGTCAAGGAGCTGTGGGCGGCCGGGGCCGCCACGGTGGCCGTGCGGCCGCTGGGTCCGGACCCGCTGCGGCACGTCACGGCCCTGCTGTCGGCCCTCTGACGCGCGTCCTCTGCGTTCTCCGGGCCTGGCGCGCGTTCTGGCCGAAAGGCCGATGGCGGCCCGCCCGTGTTCGGCCGGACGGTCGATGGCGGGCGGGCGGCGCTCGGCCACCATGGCGGCATGAGCATCTCCATGAGGCGAGTCGTGGCGACAGGGGTGACGTTGGCGGCGGCGCTGACGTTGACCGGGTGCAAGGTGGACCTGGACGCCGAAGAGGTCCACACCGCGCAGGCGTTCCCGTTCACGGGCACCGCGCTGAAGATCAATTCCTCCCTGGGCGGCGTGCGCGTCCTCCAGGGCACCGGGGGCCGCGTCGAGGTGGAGCGGTGGGTACGCGGCAAGGCAGCCGACGACGGCAACGCCACCTGGTCCCTGCGGGACGGCACCCTTCGCCTGAGCGCGAGCTGCAACATGGTCTTCGGCGACTGCGGCGCCCGCTACCACGTCAAGGTCCCGCCCGGCGTACCGCTGTCGATCGAGGCCGACGACGGCGTCATCCTGAACGGCCTCGCCCAGGACGTCGACGTGGTCAGCCGGGACCGCATCCAGGTGTCGGGGGGCGCGGGCAAACTGCGGCTGCGCAGCGAGGGCCCGATCACGGGCGAGGGGCTGAAGTCGCCGAGCGTCCGGTGCCGGACGTCGGACGGCGCGATCGACGTGTCGTTCGCCAGCCCGCCCACCGCCCTCGACCTGCGCTCCAGCGACGGCCGGGTGACCGCGACCGTGCCCGGGGCGGCCTACGCGATCACGGCCCGCAGCACGGACGGCACCGAGCGCTCGGAGCTCGAGGACGACGCCAAGAGCCCCAACACCATCAAGGCCGTGAGCGGCACCGGAGACGTCCGCATCCTCCGTGCCCGGTGACCTCGTTCACTGCGTTCACTGCCAGATGGCGGCGTACAGCCCGTTCTCGGCGTTCACCTGGACCGGGGACAGCCCCTTGGCCTTGAGGTCGTCGAACCGCTTCTGGTAGCCGGAGGAGGTCATGTCGACGTAGTGGGCCCAGGACCTGACGCCGTCCTTGCGCCACACCGCCGTGTACGTCCCGTCGGGCGCCACGGCCACCTTGACCGGCCGGAACCCCTGCTTCTTCTTGGCGTAGAAGGCGGCCTCGTGCTGCTGCCTGGACTTCCCGTACGTGTAGTACCAGGCCCCGCCCGTGTTGACCGTCCACACGCCCACGTACCGCAGGTCGTCCGGGGTGCCGTACACGTCGACCGAGGTCAGCGCGAGCCCCTGGGCGGTGGCCCGCTTGTTGGCGGCGGCGAACTGGGAGGGGGTGAGGTTCGACCTGGCGAAGAACTTCCCGCGCCGCTTCTCGAAGACGGCCGTGAACACCGGCGCGTCACCCGGCCCGGTGGCGGAGACGGAGACCGGCTGCGCCCCCTCCTTCAGCCCCTGGTCGAACCGCTGCTGGTACTCCTCGGCCGACATGCCCTGCCAGATGCCCCAATTGGCCGGCGAGCCGCCCTTGACCCACACGGCCGCGTACCGCTCCCCGTCGGTGACGTTCACCGTGACCGGCCGGAAGCCCTGGTCCCTGAGCTGCTTGACCCGCGCCACGCTCTGCTCGGCGGTGAGGCCGTGGTAGGCGACCCAGGCCGGACGCGCCTGCGCGCCGGCCGGGGGTGCCACCACGGCCACCGGGGCCGTCATCCCGATCAGTAATGCCGCGATCCTGCTCGTGGTCCGCATGACCCTCCCGTGCCTTTACGCGTTCGTGGGGATTTCGGACCGACCATAACAGCCTTAACTGACCACCCGCTGGCAGCTCCGATCAGCCGACCTTCTCGAACGGCGTCGGCGTCTGGCCCGTCCAGCGGAAGAGCTGGGCGTGGCCGGTGTACTTGCTGACCCCGCCTTCCGTGATGGTCCCGGACTTCGACACGTAGTAGCGTCCCCCGCCGAGCGAGATCAGGCCGTACTCGCCGCCGAACTCCCAGCCCCTGACGCCGGTGGCCTCGTGCTGGAGCCCGCCCGGCGCCAGCGTGAGCAGCCGGCCCCGCTCGGGCTGCGGCTGCCCGACGATGTCACCCTCCTTGGGCCGCACGCGGCTGTCCACCATGAAGAACGAGTAGTTGGGGAACTGCGGCTTCTTGCCCTTGTAGACGGCCATCATCCAGTTGCCCGTGAAGTCGTCGTACTCGAGGTTCTGCACGCCGTAGGTGGTGTTGCCGGTGTACGCGAAGTACTTGCCGTCGACCTGCTCGGGGCCGCTCTTGTGCGGGTCGCTCTCGGTGAGCGGCTTCTCGTACTTCTTCCACCGCTCGATGTCGTACTGGAGGAGGACCTGGTAGTCGTTGTCGGCCCGGGTGGTGTTGGAGTAGATCCCGTACGCCACGGTCAGCAGCTGCTTGCCGTGCTTCTTCCCGAACTCCGGGCCGAAGGACACGCCGTCGATGCCACTGCACCCGTACCGGTGATCCGGGGTGTTGCCCACGTTGCCGTCGAACTTGCCGTCGCCGTTCATGTCGGCGGTGTAGTCGGCGACGACCTCCTTGAGGTAGACCGTCTTGACGACGTCACTGGTCTGGGCGTCCATACCCATGCTGGTGATGCGGTCGACGTCGAAGATCGCGATGTAGAACGACTCCTGCTCCTTGTACTCGAGGGAGCCGTACACCCGGCCGTCCTTGGCGTTGAAATCCAGATCGCCGAGGTGCCCCGTGAAGCCCCTCACCGAGCCCACGGGGTTGCCCTTGAGATCGGTCTTGACGAGGACATTGGTGAAGGAGAAGTACATGTACCCCTTGCGCTCGTCAATGGCGATCCCCTGGACGTGCCCCTCGGTCCAGGCGCCGCCGTAGATCTCGTTCGGCAGCTCTGGGCGGCGGTCGTCGGCGGTGGCGGGGGCGGCGAGCAGGCCGAGCGATGCGGTGGCGACCACGGCGAGCGTCAGAAGTTTGCGCATGTTTGCGTACCCGTCTTCAGTTAGGGATCAGACCGAAACCTGACGGTATACCGACCGAATGCCGCTGTCTGACATATGCGTGAACTGGCAGTGAAGTCACTCCGAACTGCCCATTCATCGGCAATACAGCCGTTCAAGCCCCACCAGAGCTACCCGGGCATCCTCGCCCGCGACCGCGCTCTCGCGAGTCGCCTGAGGTCAACCCCCATGCCAATCCCCGGTGACGGCCCCTCCTTGTTCCGAGGGGCCGATCGGCGGCGATGGCGTTGGCAGGAGGATGCCCAGAGCCTGGGCCGATTTGCACGAACTGGTGACCTCCGCCGCCGGCACACGACTGCGTAGCGGCGGAAACCGTCGCGGCGATCAGTGCCGGCGGTTGAGCAGATCGACGATCGTCTGGCGCCCCATGCTTTGCGCGATGTCGAGTGGCGTGGTGCCCACCGGGTAGCTCTCGAACGGCTTCGTCAGGCCGCGCCCAGGGTCCGCGCCCGCCGTGAGCAGGACACGCGCCACCTCGGCGTGGCCGTTCTCCGCCGCTTCGTGCAGCGGGGTGAACCCGTAGTTCTCGGTGATGTTCGGGTTCGCTCCGGCTTCGAGCAGCAGCCGTACCGGATCGATATGACCATGGCGGCTAGCGTAGTGAAGCGGGGAGACCCCGTCCTTGTCGCGCGAATCGAGATCGACCCGCTTCGTCGCGATGAGCAGCTCGGTGATCTCAGCGGTCCCCCGCGAGGCTGCGTGCGACAACGGGGTCTGCTTGTGGGAGGTTACCCGCTCAACGTCGATCCCCGCGTCGATCAGCATGCGCGCGATGGCGACGCAGTCATCGTACAAGTCGTCAGGGTGGGATCCGAGCTGCGCGCGGATCTCGTCGCGACCGGTGAGAACCGTCTCGACGCCGTCGCGCACCACGGTGACCTCGATGGCCACCGGCCGGTCCTTGGTCTGCTGGATCACATGGTGCAGCGCGGTGAATCCGCCCGTGGAAGCGCCCCCTGGATCCGCGCCCGCCGCGAGCAGCGCCTCGACGCCCTCTCGGAACGCCTCGTGGGCCGCAGCCAGCAGCGCCGTCCAACCCCGCTCGTCGGCGGCGTTCACATCGACCCCGGCCGCTATCTGCTCTTTGAGGCCCTTCAGGTCCCCCGAGTACGCGGCGTGCCGCAGAGTGTTCTCCCGCGAGACGTCGCCGGAGTCCGTTAAGCCGATATCTGCCAATGTGTTGTCCTCTCCTGCTCTTGCACGTGATATCTCGTCAAAGTCAAGGATGATCTCATAGGTGAGTGCCGTCCAAAACCTGGCGATGCCGTGGCAACCGTCAAGGTGCACTGGCCTGAGCTTGCGGCTGTTCCGTCCATCGCCAGAGGCGATCGCCGAGCTCACGAGCCTGCTCGCGCCTGGCGGCGGCAATCGCTGAGCCGCGTTCCTTGATCCTTCTCGGTGGCGACGGCGGAGGCGGACACGAGCGTCGCGGCTGCGAGGCTGCCCCAGAGGGCTGCCGAGCCGTGGGGTGCGAGAGCGGTGATGACCGCCGGGGAGACGGCGAGGCCGAAGCCCGTGGAGAGCTGGAAGCGGGCGAGGGCGCGTCCCAGGAGATGGGCCGGGGCGAGGGCGGTGACGAGCGCGGTGGCGCTGCCGGCATAGATGATCTCGCCGATGGTGCAGACCACGGACACCGCGGCGATGGCCGGGGCACCCCAGCCGTGTCCCAGTGAGGTGGCCGCGAGGAAGCCGAGGTAGGACGCGGCGAGTACCACGCCGGCGACAGCCAGCACGGTCCGCCGGGCGAAGCGGGACATCAGGACCGTGATCGGAACCTGCAGGGTGACCACCAGCACCGTGTTGGCCACGAAGATGGCTGCCGACCACACCGGGGTTGCGTGCAACTGTGTCACCAGGACCAGAGGGAGCGCGATTTCGGGGACGTTGAGGCAGAAGACGTAGACCACGTTGGCGGCCAGCAGCGCGCGCATCCGGGGTGCGGGCCCGTCGGGCCCGTCGGGCCCGTCCTTGGCCGGGGCGGCGGCCGGATGCGCGTGCAGGTGGACCGACCACACCAAGGCCGCCGCAGCGAGATAGGCGAGCCCGGTGACGGCTGCCAGCGCCTGCAATGCGGTGGTGCCGCCCGCCAGGCACGCGGTGGCGAGGAGCAACGCCGTGGGTGGCTACATCGAGTGGTCCGTCAACGTGGCCGAGGCCGGCACGCACACCCTCACGCTGAGGTAC